>CAZWAS010000001.1:0-23177 GCA_964631915.1 uncultured Spirochaetales bacterium
AGCCTTGCAAAGAATGCTGCGGACGAATTGTTTCAGAAACAGGGTCTGGGCATAAAGGACATAGATCTCATAATCTGTTCTACCGGTACGCCACTGTATACCACGCCTTCCCTTGCTTGTCTGGTGTTGAACGAATTCTCCAAAGGAGATGAGATACTCGTTCAGGCCTACGACATCAATGCAGCGTGCAGCGGATACCTCTACGCTTTACAGGCGGCTTACGATTTTCTCTCCAACAAACCCCAGAGCAAGGTACTCGTTCTGACGGCGGAGACACTTTCCGTTAAAACGGATCTGAAGGATCCCATGACTGCTCCGATTTTCGGAGACGCGGCGACTGCGACGTTAGTCGGTGCGTCTGTGACGGGAGACGGACTGAAAGCGAGGATCTACCGCCCAGTTTTGTCGGCAAAGGGAGAAAACGGCGATGTACTCAAGGTGCCGATGAATAAAGACGAGTACATTTCCATGGACGGGCCGAAAGTATATCTGGAAGCAGTGAAGGCCATGATAGCCATGCTCGGGCAGGCGTGCTCCGATATAGGGCTTAAGGTGGAGGATATCGATCTCGTGGTTCCCCATCAGGCGAATCAGCGAATCATCAATGCAATCCGCCAGAGAATCAAATTCCCCGAGGAGCGGATATTCAGTAATATTGCGCATAACGGAAATACTTCTTCAAGTTCCATCCCGATTTGCCTCGAACTTCTTCTGGATAAACGGACTAAGGGAGAACGGCTCGGACTTGCCGCATTCGGAGGAGGGTTCACATTCGGAGGAGCGGTGATAGAGATTCTCTGATGGCGGAAGAATTGCAGACTCTACATGCCGTACATTATGCGGATTCGAGGGACCTCGGTTTCATAGACGACGAAAGTGTCCATCTTGTGGTCACATCCCCCCCTTATCCAATGATCGGGATGTGGGACGAGCAGTTTTCTTCTCTCAATCCCGAAATCGGCGAGGCGCTCGAAGCATGCGACGGTGTAAAAGCTTTCTGCATCATGCACTCAGAATTGGATAAAGTTTGGAGGGAGGTGTTCCGTGTTCTCGTGCCGGGCGGCCTTCTCTGCATAATCATAGGCGATGCCACGCGAAAAATTGGCAGCGAGTTCAGGCTGTATCCGAACCAGGCGCGAATAACGCATGGCTGTTCGTCCATTGGGTTCGAAGTGTTGCCGCTCATCCTCTGGTGGAAGCCGACGAATGCGCCGAACAAATTTATGGGTTCAGGCATGCTCCCTGCGGGAGCTTACGTTACCCTCGAGCATGAATACATCGTCGTACTGAGGAAATGCGGAAAACGGGAATTTAAAACAGCCCGCGAAAAAGAGAACCGGCGGCAGAGCGCTTTTTTCTGGGAAGAGAGAAATCTGTGGTTCTCCGATAGGTGGGATGATATACGGGGAACAAAGCAGCGTATCGAAACAGAGGAAGTGAGGGAGCGGAGCGCCGCCTTTCCTCTGGATCTGGCTCTGAGGCTCGTATGCATGCATTCGGTAGCGGGCGATACGGTGCTCGATCCATTCCTGGGAACAGGTACCCTCACGATCGCTTCCATGGTGTGTGGCAGAAACAGCATCGGATGCGAACTCGACGGCAGATTCGATAGCCTTATACGAAACAACATCGATGGAATACGGGAGACGGGCAACAGATTGATACGTGAGCGCCTGAATGCGCATGAGCGGTTCATCGCGGAGTATGAGTTGCGCAAAGGATCCCCGAAATACCGAAATACCTTTCATGGTTTTCCAGTGGTCACCGGCCAGGAAACGGATATCCGCTTGCGCTTTATACGGCATATAGATGTTGTCGATACGGGAGAGTACAAGGTAGAGTACGAGGACATTTGATGCTTACCAGTGGTCGTACGATACGATCCTATCCAGGGGATTCCGAGGTTTCTGTTCTGTCTTTTCAGAGGGATGACCCATAACGAGAAGCATAACTACCCGCATTGAAAACGGCACTGTGAGGAGTTCGCGGATTTCCCGCTCGTCGTACGTCGTGACTATGCAGGTGCCGAGCCCTTCGTGCTGCGCTTGGAGCATCATGAAGGACATGGCAAAGGAAATGTCTATGGGATACGAAAGTTGGCCGTTCGGCATTTTGTAGTCTACATTGGTCGTGCATCCTGCTATGATGAGCGGAGCCTCTTCCACATGCTCTTGGCCGAACGCCGCATCGGCTATTTTTTTCCGGATTTCGGGCGCTTGAATTACGATGAACCTCCAGGGTTGGCGGTTCTTCGCAGAGGGGGCGCGCCTTCCTGCGTCGAGTATGCGCTCCAGGCTGTCCCTTGCAACCGGTTCGTCGGTGAAATTTCTGGTGCTTACCCAATGTGCTATTTCAGGAAGCAGACTCATGATTATCCCCCGAGAATTTGGTATCCTTGACCAACAGCGAAGCTTCCCATATTCTAGCATGAGAAATGGCAAAAATAAACCTTTTTCTATGCCTTTTTTTTGTTTTCCTCCGGCTTCCTGTTTTTTCCTTCGGCGAAAATCCTGAACCACCTGTAGAAGAACGAGTTCTGGAAGACGTCCGCTTTTTTTCGACGCTTTTCCCCAGGCAGGAAGGGATGAAGAGCGAACGCGCGATGATCGATTTCATAGAAACGAGCCTGAGGCGCATGGATGTCCGGTACGTGAAGCATTCCCTCGGCGGATCGGAGGGTTTTCATTCTTTTTCTTCGGTCGTTGAAGCGGATATACCGGGTGAAAAAGATGATACGGTAATTCTTGCAGTTCCTATAAACCATGCGGACGACAGCGGTCCGGGAAACGATTATTCCGTGAACAGTGCATTGGCGCTCGGCATTGTCGAAGAGTTGCGGGCGACAAGACCTGCCGTATCGGTGAAAATTCTGTTCCTGGGAGCCGAATGGGGCGACACGGGGGAATATCCCATAGGGTCGAGGTATGTTCTCGAAACATCCTTTACCGATAAACCGGTTTGTGTGCTGTATCTCGCAATGCAGAAGATCCCCTCTCGGCTTCTCATCCGTTCGGGCGGTGCGGGTGTAGTCGCTCCCCTGTGGCTGATCGAACGGGTCGGATCGGCTCTTCGGGAAAGTGGGATGTCTTTTCTCGTACGCGGAAATGAGACGCAGATTTCGCGCATCGTTTTCTCTTCTCCGCACCCTTTCATTTCTCCTTACCTTTCGGCCGGATACCCAGCTTTATCGTTCGAAGGCGAATACGAGGAAGGGATTCGGGGCGCTGCCGACGATGGGGTATGGGTCAAAGATTTTCTGAATTTCTTCCAGATTTTTGTGCAGAAGAATAAGGGCGGTTTTCCCGCAGAATGGGACAAGCACTATCTGTTCTTCCAGACATACGATTTCTTCCTCGCGATCGGCGAGAATATATACATACTGCTCATTGTTCTTGTATTCGTCTTTTTGTTCGCGGATATTCTCATTCAGACGAAACAGCTTAGACGATCGGCGCTCGAACTTCTGAAATATAGCTGGCTGCTTTTTGCTCTGTTCGTAACCGCATGCGTTTTGTTCATTCTCTCTACGTTCTTGCTTGAAACCGTCCTATCGGTAAAGAAAATGCCCGATCTGTGGAAAAGCATCCCCATGCTTTTTTTTGTGCTGAAACTCATGCCTCTCGTATTGTTTTCATTTTTCGCTTCGTTTCTGCTCGAGAAAAAAAAGATTCGGTTGAACGAGCGGTTTTTTGCAAACAGTACCCTCCTGTTCCTCGGAATTTCGACCATAGCCATCAGCTTTTACGATATCACTTTCGTTTATTATTTCGTATGGGCCTTTTTTTTCACTGCGCTTTCACGGAGCATTCCCTTCAGGCCGATACAAGTGCTCTGCATCCTCATAGCGCCGTTTTGGCTTCTGAAGGCCGCATACGACGTATTCACTCTTCCTGCATTCGAGCTTGTGAATATACTTCTCTTCTCTCGAGTGTACGGCAATGTGTTTCTCGCTCTCGTGTTCTTTCCTTTTCTGCTGAGCCTTACGCGGATCCGTTTCATTCTCCGTATCCGCAACCGTACTGTGCGGTGCGTTCTATCCGCTGTAACATTCGGCCTCTGCGGACTGCTCGTTGCCGGTCTTTCGGTTTATGTAATGCAATATTCGCCGTATTCACCTTTTTCCGTGCAGCCTGTGAATGTGCGTGAAACCATAGACGAGAACGAACATACGAGCCGGCTGGAAATTACGAGCCCGGCGTATCTGGGAAGCATTACTGTCCGGGAAGCTGGTGTTCCTGACCTCGATATACGCACGAACCTCACTACGTATTCGGTGGAGCGGGACTACGTCACTTCCTATATCGGGGCTTCTGTTGCCGCCAAGCCCTTTCTCGACAGGAAGGTCGTGTCTCTGAGCATCGACCCTGCGGGGCAACCGTATTTCGCGGAGATCGTTCTCTTCTCGAAGCAGGAGATAATCATATACGATGCGGATTTCCCTTTTTCTGTATTTCCGCGGGAAAAGAAAGCGAGAATCTATGTCGGCAGGAATCCGACTTTTCCTTTGAAAGTGAATTTCACGATTCCGAAACAGGGAGAGACATTCCTCTCCGTAACGCTGCACTACAAGGTTATGCCTCATACGCTGGAAATTGCGGGGAAAGATGTGCTCTTATCGTACCGGCTGTCTGTGAAGAAAGAAATGAATCTATGAGCACGCGGTTCATGTTTCATGTGGATCTCGACGCCTTCTATGCATCCGTTGAGCAGAACGATTTCCCCGAATATAAAGGCAAGCCGGTGATCGTTGGAGCTCTTCCTGGCCACCGGGGTGTAGTATCCGCCTGCTCGTACGAAGCGCGAAAGTACGGCATCCATTCCGCTATGCCCATATCCCTGGCGGTTGCTTGCTGCCCGCACGGTATATTCCTTCCAGTACGGATGGGCAGGTATCTCGAAGTATCGGAAAAAATAATGCACGTATTCAACAATTACTCCCCCGAGGTTCGACAGCTTTCCGTGGACGAGGCATTTCTCGATATGACCGGCACAGAGCGGCTTTTCGGCCATCCGGTCGAATCCGCCAAACGTCTCAAGCAGCAGATCCGCGACGCGTTCGGACTCACCATTTCTGTAGGCATTGCTCCGAATTATTTTTTAGCCAAGCTTGCATCAGCATACTCGAAACCGGATGGTCTGTACTTTCTGGAAGAGGGAAAGGAAATCGAATTCCTCGATTCCCTGGAGCTCAAGGATATCTGGGGGCTCGGAAAGAAAACGCTCGCCAGGCTTCTCGAACTGAACATTCGGACTGTTCCCGCCTTGCGGAGTTATTCAGAGAAACTGCTGCAGTCCATGCTCGGAAAGGCGGCTGGAACCTATCTGTTCAATGCCGTCCGGGGCGTCGATCCCGGGATGTTCACTTCGGAAGCGAAGAGCCGTTCCCTGAGCAACGAGCTGACCTACGAAGAGGATACCGCAAATGCGGATACGGTGAAAAAAACGCTGTTGAGCCTTTGCCATCAGGTCATGTTCCGCATGCTCAAAGAATGTTCCCGTGCAAAAACCGTGTCCGTTAAAGTGCGGTTCTCCGACTTCTCCACAGTATCGGTTCAGAAGACGGTTCCGCATTGGATAGCATCGGCGGAAGAGCTGTTTGCTATTGTCAGAGGGCTACTTTCCGCGAAGTGGGACGGCAAGCGACCTATCAGGCTTCTAGGGGTAGGAGTAAATCCTGTGCGCGCAGATGCATGTACCGAACAATTAGCTCTATTCGAAGACGCTTTCGACAAGAAACGCAAGGTCGAGGAAGCTGTTCTCGAAGTGAACTCACGGCACTCGCCGAAAAGCATTGTGAAGGCATCGAACCTCGGGGACGTGCGGAAAGGCGGGAAGGAATAGCATACACCGCCACAGCGTCCGCTTCCCTATGCTCCTATGTCTTTCGCTATTCTTTTGGCCCGTTCAAGGCTCGTATTCTGATTTTTCGTTCTTCTGGTCTGGGATTCGAGAGTGCGTATCACCCAGCGGATGATGTCTCGCGCCTCTTCCCTGTCTGGCACATTTTTCAACTGAACGGTTCCTTCGTAGTAGAAGCCACGTTCGAGCGCGTTTTTTGCACGTTTGTACTGGTCCTGCTTTCTTTTTTGTTCCCTGTTCCTTTTGTCTGCCGACCAATTCCGCTTGTAGAGGTCTTTGGCGAGTTCATTGTAGAAATCGTGAAATACTTCCTTGATGTCCCCTTTCTCATATGCTTTCATGTGCGCATCTATCGAGAGGCGGGCAAGAGAGACCGCATAATCGATATCGCCGAAGCTGATGGGAAAACCGGGCAGCTCCGTATACAGCTGAGCCAATGCGTAGTATGTAAGATCATGGTCAGGGTTCAGACTTAGGCAGTGTGCATACATATCCCTGATGGTTTCCACCTTTGCGAGGGCATCGAATCCCCCCTTTATCTGCGCCCATTTCCCGAGGCTCGACGATTTCCAGAAATATCCCTGATACGCATCGGGAGATGCGGAAATCGCTTTGTCGGCCAATGCTTCCGCTGCACAGTAGAGCGCGAGGATACTCTCCTGTTTGCTGGTCTGTGCGGAGTTCTCGCCGATGCCGAAGGTTGCGCGTGCGAGCCGCCAGTACAGCTCCGCCTGTTCTCTTCGGGGAAGCGTTTCGACCGGCACTCTTTGAAGCATGGCAAGGGAATCGTTGTGCTTCCCTTCGTCGCTGAGCTCGTCCGATCGCTTCAACACATCCTGTATATCTGCAAAACACAGCAGAGCGGAGAAAATAAACACAGCAGAGAGTGTATACGGTTTCATGGCTACCTCGCTTGGGTTCGGTTAAACATATCTTTTTACCCGTGTCGACTATGCTTTGCAAGAGGAATGTCGAGAAAATGGAGCAGAAAAGTCGATCAATGGTCGTTTGCAGCGGTTTGCAGTTGCTTTTTTGGAGGTTCCGTTGCAGAATGTGGGCGGATGAAATCGTCGCTGTTTTCACTGTGGAGCCGGAGAAATCTTCTCTTTGTCGGCGCTATGGTGGTGAGTGTTTTTATCCCCTTTCTCCCTCTTATTATTGGGTATAGCGGTTCTGCTCCCGCTGCTCCCCAGGCCGTTGCAGGGATCATAGACCTCAGACACTGGGATTTCGATAGGCATGGGGCAGTGAGATTGGCGGGAGAGTGGGATTTTTTTCCCGCCACACTTTTGAACGGGAAAGAGGCGAGCGAAGCATCGTTTCCCGAGAAACGGAAAGTCCCCGATTTCTGGAAGGATGACGACACGAAGAAAGCCTCGGCAACAGGCTGCGGAACGTACCGTCTGCGCATTCTGTTGCCGCCCCGCGCGGATGAGCTTGCATTGCGCTATACCACGGTTTCCACTGCTTTCAGAGCCTATATCGATGCCGAGCCTGTCGCCAACGCGGGAATTCCCGGAACGGATCCTTCGCATTCACTTCCCGCTTACAAGCCGGGAGTAGTACGGATTCCCTCTTCCGGAAACGAGATGTTGCTTACGGTACAGGTCTCGAATTATGAGTACAGAACCGGAGGTATGTGGCGGGCTTTTCTGATCGGCACGGCGGACAGGCTCGAGACCGAAAAAAAGGGGCAGGATCACCTCACCTTTGTGTATGTGGGAATCCTTGTAGCTATGGCCTTGCAATCCATTTTTATCTATTTCTACAGGAGATCGGCACGGAACTCTCTCTTTTTTGCGCTGTTTTCCATAATAGTGGCATTGAGGGCATTGGTAACAGGCGAATACATCCTTGTGGACACTGTGTCCGACATTTCCTTCGATGTGCTCATCAGGCTCGAATACGTCAGCGCATATCTCATCATTCCTCTTTGTATTGTATACATATTCGAAGAACTCGGTTTTTCCGAGAAACGCTGGTTTCTCTTCGTCAACATCCCCTTTGTTCTTCTCATTCCATGGGCTCCCCTGCCCATACTCACCCGAAGCATAACTTTTTACTATCCTCTTGCAGCAGCGATGATACTGTACACGCTGTTCACGCTTGGACGTTCCCTTGTACGAGGAGGGCAGGGCGTCCGTCCGATATTCATCGGATTCATGATCATTGCATCTGCAGGGATAAACGATATGCTCTTCTCATCTTTTCTCGTGTATACCGGCAATCTCCTTCCTGCAGGGTTGGTTGTCTTCACTGTTATTATGAACCTTTCGATTGCTTATCGGTATTCCAAGGCATACAAAACCATTGAAGGACTCCTTGTAGAAAAGGATACGTATCTGAAGGAAATCCACCACAGGGTAAAAAACAGCCTGCAGATTGCAGCCAGCATGATGACGCTTCAGGCGAATCGAATAGAACACAAGGACACGGCAAAACTTTTTCTCACGATGCGGGATAGGATAGAGGCTATCGCCCTGGTACACCAGAAACTGTACGCCGCTATGCCTGGGAACTCCGTGGATGTCTATGGATATGTCAAGGACTTGATTGCCCATCTCGCAGTGTCTTACGGAACTGGAATCCCGGCATCTGCGCCTGAAGTAGTGACTGGGAACAAACCGCTTGAAGTTCCCATCGATTTCTGCGTCGATTTCGGACTGTCGCTTACGGAACTGGTCATAAATGCGTACAAGCACGCCGGAGGACCGAAGCAGATTCTGGTTCGTGAGGAAGGGGGGCGAGTCTGCGCAACGGTCATAGACGGAGGCCCTGGGTATGTCGAGGATGCGCTTTCCGGACCGAAAAAATCGCTAGGGCTCAAAATTGTGAATAGTGTTGTCAAACGGTGGGGAGGAGAGATACATTTGTATCGAGGAGAATACCATGGGACAAAAGCAGAGATATGGCTTGTAAGGCCGATTCCGAACATAGTGCGAAACGGATCGGCCTGAGGAGATGCGATGAGCGCAGAAACGATTCTTGTAGTTGAGGACGAGATCCTCGTCGGTGAAGAGATCCGTGAAGACCTCGAGCAGGCTGGGTATTACGTTCCGGAAGTCGTCACATCGGGCGAAGCTGTTTTGAGCTCCGTAGCCCGGCATAATCCGGATCTTATTCTGATGGATATTCGATTGGACAGCCGAATAGACGGAATCGATGCTGCGCAGCAAGTCAAGGCTTTTGAAAATATCCCCATCATTTTTCTGACCGCTTATTCGGATACTGCCACCCTCGCCAGAGCGGCGGAAGCAGCGCCTTCTGCCTACCTGCTCAAACCGTTCAATGTCCGGGAACTCATGGCGAATGTATCCATGGCATTATCCAATTCCAAAAAAAGGGAAGTTCAGGATGACCTGAGCCATACAGGGCCGCTCCTGAATGCGTTGGATGTACCTGCGGTTCTTCTGGATACCAACGGACAGATCCAACAGGCTAATCCTCAGATGCTCTCCGTGCTGAATATCAACGATCTGTCGCACATCAAAGGAGAATCCATTTCTCATTACCTGCGGACGGACGCACGGGGGAAGAAAGAGAAACACGTGCTGATCGCTGCAAACGGGAAGGAGCTCGAAGTTATTCCCGGTTTCGAAACGATCACCGCATCCGACGGAAGGAGCATAGGAACGCTCGTCCTCTTCGATCAGATGAGCAGAAGCGAACGGCGGCATCTTGAAAGCTCCGCTTTTGCTGCAAACGAGGCAATCCGGACCCTGCTTCCGGGAAAAGACGATGCGGGTGCGGGGTATGCCGTTTCTGGGCTTTTCCTCCCGAGCCCGAGCGGAAGTGGAGATCTGTACGACGTGTTTCGCATAGACCAAGACTATTTTGCTTTTTATTCCCTGGATGTGATGGGGCACGGAACCCTCTCCGCTCTGATCGCATTTTCTCTCCATAACACCATCCGGCTGCTCGCTCTGGCCGAACCGGAGAAACAGTCTTTCCTGCCGATGACGCTCGTCGGCAGTCTGAATGAGCGGTATATGGAAAACGGTAGTTGGACGCCGTTCTTTTCCATCCTCTACGGGGTGGTGAAACGCTCCACAGGGGATTTCAGTTTTGTCCGAGCCGGCCACTCTCCGTTGATCCATCTGCATGCCGACGGAAGGGCGGAGGTGCACGCATCCGAAGGAACGGTGCTCGGCGTATTCGAGGATATACGGGTCGAAGAGAGCTACGGGACAATCGCTCGAGGAGAACATTTGATTCTCTGTTCTGACGGCATGATTGAAGATTTTTTCTATGAAGAGTCCACAGGTCTTGATGCTCTCCTGAAAGCTCTTGATTCATGGTGCAGGAGGAGTTCGGATTCCGATAGCCTTTCCCTTGCGGATTTTCTCCGCAAACAGATTGGATCCACTATGCCGCGGGACGATATGAGTCTCCTCGTCATAAGCCGAAATTCTTCGGGATAGAGAAATTCCCCTTTTCTTGTCTTTGTATCCTGGATACTCTATACTTTTTATGTAATCAATAATGTAAGGAGGTGTGTATGAAGCTTACGGTAACTCACCAAGAGTCCTATTCGAGGGGGCTTTTGATCCTCAGGACGCTCTTCGGGTGGGTTTACATCGGGATTCCGCACTATTTTCTGCTCTTTTTTGTGGGGATCTGGTCGGCTATCTTGGGGTTCCTCGCGTTCTGGGTATGTCTGTTCAAGGGATCGTATCCGAGGAATTTCTTCGATTTTCAGGTGAAGTACATGAACTGGTCGCATAGAGTACAGGCTTCTCTTCAGAACCTGATGGACGAATACCCTGCCTTCCTCCCCAGAGGTACGAGCAGCGCAGCCTATATCGAAGTTCCTTATCCCGAGCGGGTGAGTAGGGGACTTGTGATAGTGAGGCTTCTGTTCGGTTTCATCTATGTACTCATTCCCCACGGCGTCTGTCTGTTTGGAAGAGGAATCGCGACCGCTGTGCTTTCGTTTTTAGCATGGTGGGCGGTTCTTTTTACGGGGAAGTATCCAGAGCGCTGGCACGCATTCAATGTGGGAACTCTTCGCTGGGGCACCAGAGTGAGCCTTTATCTCGGGTATTATACCGACCTGTATCCACCTTTCACAGGAAAGGAATGACGACACCGGTCCTTTTCCCGCCGGCAGGAATCGTGCCGGCGGCATCCTCCAATTTAGAACAAGGAAGCGCATATGAATGATCGGACTATAATTCTACCGCAGCCCGAGGAATTGAGCGAGAGGGAGAAAGAAGATGCAATGGGAGCGTACCTGATGATGTTCGCCGCATGGGGAATAGGGCTTCCTCTTCCGCTCGTCAATCTGATAGCCTCCGTCGTCTATTTTTTCGTGAACAAGAAGACATCAAAATTCGTGGCATTTCATTCGCTGCAATCTCTTCTCTCGCAGATTCCGGTGTCCTGTTTCAATTCCGGGTTGATCGCTTGGCTCATAGCCGCGATAGTTTCCGGATTCGTTTTTTCGACGGCGTTTTTCATATATCTCATATTCGTTGTACTGATCAATATCCTCTATATCATCTTTTCGATCGTGGCTCTCGTGCATGCGCGAAAAGGGCGTTTTTACTATTTCCCCCTATTCGGAGGCTTGTCTTTCAACCAGTATTACGGAGCAGGTGCGGAAAACAGGTTCAGGAAAACCGAGCAGTGGGAGAATAAACCGCCGGAGGGATTTTGAAAAAAAGAGGTATCCTGCAGGAATCCCTCGTACTTGTGGGAATAGGTGTATGTCTGTTCTTCCTCGCTTTCGGCATTCAACGGCTCGTTATCCCCAAAGCCGTCGGCGCTTGCGATGTTTCCGTGTCAGCCGAAATAGTGTTGAAGCCGCTCTTTCGCACTCGGATAACGGCGTTCGAGAACGTGGTGGATTCTTCGGGAATACGGGCACTTTCGCTCAAAACACTGGATGTGTTGCTCCCTCGGGCGAAAAGCATCCCCTATGAAGTCGAGATACTCATCATCGATGCTCCTGTGGCGAACGCATGTGCGTTCCCCGGGGGGCTCCTCGTTGTGAATTCCGGCCTTATCAAGATGCTGGAAAAACCCGAAGAATTCGCAGCGGTCATCGCTCACGAGCTGTCTCATGTGATACAAAGGGATTCCCTGTCTTTGCTCGCCAGGCAGTTCGGCATAAGCGCTGTCTCTTCGATGCTCGCCAGCGGACAGGTGGAAACGCTGACTGCTGCCATGGCGGGAACGCTCATGCAGGCCCGGTATTCGAGGCGGGTCGAAACCAGAGCGGACGATTCTGCGTTGGACATGTTGGCGGAAGCGGGGATCGATCCCCTGCATTTTGCCCATGCTCTCGAGCGCATAAGAAAAAAATCCGACGACAAAGCGCAGGCGATTCTCCCGTATCTCGGCACCCACCCTGCATTGGACGGGCGAATCCTCAAAGCGAAGGAGCGTTCCGAACGCCTCATGCTGCAGCCGAGCCGGCTATTCTCCGATGTGGATTGGAAACGCATTATCGAAGAACTCTCCTGAACAGAGCTCTTCTGTTCGAACGGTTCAGCATCTATGCATTATATCGGATTTTCGATATAAAATGAATAAAAACGGATTCGGCGTGCAGACGGCCGAAACAGGGAGTTCTCTTTCTTATGGACAAGAAACAAGCATATTATCAGGAGACATATTATTTCCCTCTCGAACGGTTTATGACGGAGGAGTATTTCGAGAGGATCCGGTCGTTCGCTCAGACGAAAGAGACGCCGTTTCTCCTCATAGATCTGAACATAATCAGACAGAAATACGTCGAGCTCGCACAGCAGCTTCCTTTTTCTCGAATATACTACGCAGTGAAGGCGAACCCTCACGACGAAGTGGTGAAGTTGCTTGCCGGCCTCGGTTCGTGCTTCGACGTGGCGAGCCGCTGGGAGCTCGACCAACTCATGCGGTTGAACGTATCTCCGGACAGGATAAGCTACGGAAACACCATCAAAAAACGGAAGGACATTTCGTATTTCTATGAAAAGGGAGTGAGGATGTTTGCAAGCGATTCTCAGGACGATGTCCAGAATCTCGCTGAGCTCGCCCCCGGATCCAGGGTCTTTTTTAGGATACTCACAGAAGGCACAGGAGCGGACTGGCCGCTTTCGCGGAAATTTGGCGCACATCCGGATATGATCTACGGCCTGATATTGAAAGCGAAAGAATTGGGCCTTGACCCGTACGGCATTTCCTTTCATGTCGGTTCGCAGCAGCGCGACATAGGCCAGTGGGACGATGCGATTGCGCGATGCGCATATCTTTTTTCGGCTGCGAAAAACGCCGGCATTTCCCTGCGCATGATCAATATTGGCGGGGGATTCCCTGCGAGCTACCTGAACCCGTCTCTTCCGCTCGATATATACACGAACGAAGTGAAACGCTTCCTGCACGAGGATTTCGGCGAAACGCTTCCGGACATCATCGTGGAGCCTGGCCGTTCCATAACCGCGGAAGCTGGTGTGCTCGTCACTGAAATCATCCAAATATCCAAGAAGGCGAAGAACAATATATACCGATGGGTGTACCTTGATACCGGAGTATTCGGAGGACTCATAGAAACGATCAACGAGTCCATAAAATATCCGATTTATTTCGGCAAGAAAGGATATTCCGAAGAAGTGATCATCGCGGGGCCTACCTGCGACAGTATGGACATCATGTACGAAACGTACAAATACAAGATGCCCGTAACCATGGAGCCCGGGGACCGCGTGTATTTTCTGACCACGGGTGCATATACGCAGAGCTACAGCTCGAACAATTTCAACGGATTCCCTCCGCTGAAGGTGTATATTCTTCCGGACTGAGCTTTTACGGAACGTCGTTGTGCTTCTTGATGGTGCCCGTTATATGTGAAGCTATTTTTGCTATCGAAGAAGCGAGAGCTATGCCTGCTGCAATGGCCCCTGCTATGGAAATCGTTTCGAGCCCTAAAGAGATGGATTTCGACACCTCGCCCTGTATGGATTCGAACATGGTGTAGTACATGCCGCTTCCGGGAACCAAGGGGATAATCGCACATACGTTGAATATCGTCGCAGGCTGTTTCCAAAGGACGGCCATGAGTTCCGAATAGAGCCCGACCGCAAGAGACGCGATGAAGAAAGAAAAAATCGTGGAAGAGCTCAGCCTATGCAGCAGAAGATAGGTGAACCAGCCTATGCATCCCCCGAGTACCGCTATGAGCATTTTCTTCCCCCGTATGTTGAAAAGCACGGTGAAGCCTAAGGTTGCAACAGCGGCATACAGCACCATGATGAGCAGCGCTTTCACGGATGCATCCCTTTGAACACGAGCAACCATACGGTGAGAACGATACCTGTGCCCGCAGCGATGGCGATCGCCACTATGACGGCATCTATGATTCTCGATATCCCCGCAACGAGATCCCCTGCCATGGTGTCGCGTATTGCGTTGACTATAGTTATGCCAGGAACGAGGAGCATAATCGTTCCGATGATCATTTTGTCCGAGTTGGTCGCAATACCAAATAACACGCAGAGCAAGGAAAGGAACGATGCGATTGCCCCGCCGATGACATTATTGAAAAACTGATTGAATCTCACTTTGTCGGCGAAGTGTGTGAACACCTTGACGATGATCCCTATCGGAAATGCGACGATGGAGTCGTTCCATGTCCCCCCGAAAAGCAACGTGAAGAACGCGGCGCAAAGCCCCGCTGCTGCAAATAAAAGCGGAGTCGGGTAGTGTTTAAGTTCCGATATTGTACGAAGTTCCCGTTTGATGTATTCGATGTCTGGATCTTTTTTCAGACTCCGGACCAGCGTATTGATGCGCGAAATTTTCTCTAAGTTGATCGTTCTTGTCGTTATGCGCCTTACCATCGAGTAGGTTTTCCCCTCCTTGTCTATGACGGTGAGGATTATGCCGGTCGGTAGGGCGAAGGAATCGATCTCTTTCATGCCGAAGGCTTTGCAGAGCGAGTTGATAGTCTGCTCCACTCTGTACGTTTCTCCCCCGTTCTCCAAGATGATCTGCCCCACATCTGCAGCCATATGGAGTATATCGTTGGATTCTACGCTTTCCATTACAGCGTTCTTTTGTAGGACTTTGCGCATATTCGTCTCCGCTTTTTCCTAATATCCAATGCTCCCTCTGCCGGGTGCGGGAACCTATATCAGTTTCTGCCTCCGTGCTTCCTGAAGCAGTTGTGCATTCCAATAATTATTCCACAGGTACTGATTTTTTAGAACAGGATCGTCGATTTTGCTCGCCCGTTCCTGTACGTATTTGAGGGCCTTACTCAGGATTGTGAAGCTGTTGATGGGATTAGCCCGATTCATCTCCTTTAGAAGCTGTGAATAATAATAAAAATATTTACAATTGTAGGGATCATTTTCCGAAAATTTTTCTGATCGCGTTATCTTCTCCAGCTCCGCGATTCCTTTTTCCAGGAAGCCGATATCCTTGCAGAGATAGCTCCTGAAGGCACGCACCATCTGAGCGAATACTGAGTTCTTCTGCGGCAGACCGCATAGATACCCTTCGATCCCAGAGAACCCATCCTGCCATGAGATGGTTTCTCCGGGAAGAGGAACACCCGGCGCCTCGATCTCGTGAGAGCAGTCGATGCATTTCGCTGCTTCCTGTATGTTACCCATGAATGCATGAGCTTCGGCGAGAAAAAAAAGTGTTTCCTTGCGTTCTTCCTGAGCGCATAGAATTCTGAGCCCCTCCTGAAAGCAGCCTAGATATACGTAGGAACGCGCGAGCCAACAGGAGAGGGTCGTTTTTGCCTGTGCGAATGCATATAGCTCTGCTATGGAAAGGGCCTCCTGGAACAGCGAGACGGAATTCTCGTACCTACCGAAGCTGAACTGCAACCTTGCTTTCATGAATGCGAGAAACAGCTGAAACTCCCGGTATCCATATCTCACCGCATCGTTATAGGCCCGTTCGCAGAGCAGCATGGCCCTCGATAGGTTTCCGAATAGATACAGGGCAACCGCCTCGAGCACCGCCCCCCTCATGTACAGATACCGTGTTTGCCCTTTAATGTCTTTGGCGATGCTGAAATACTCGATCGCTTCTTCCAACTTCCCTTCCGCCAGCATGATTTTCCCGAGCTCGATGGTGCACGCAGCCTCTCCCGACTGTTCGCCGTTTTCTTGAAAAAAGAGCAGGGCGAGTTTCGCCCCGTTCATCGCTTTCCGAATTTCACCTGTCCGGTAGAAATAGCGCGCCTGTTCGAGTTCAAGCTCAGTCTGGTATTTCGTTTTGTCGCCGCGGAACTGGCGGACGGATTCGATCTTGCGGGCGCTTTCCCAATCGTTCGCCAGCAGCGCGCACCGCAGCTTACCCGCAAGAAGCATAGTATCGAAATCGATTCTGTCCTGTTTTCCTGCGTTCCGTTTGAAACATGGCTCGCTGTTGCCCAAGAACAACGAAACTCCTTTAAGGTCGCGATTGTCCAGTTTTTTCCTTATAATGCAGGAGAGCACTTCGAGCGCCTTAGAAATATTCCCTTCCTTTGCGAGAATCCTATATATCTCCTCATCCGATCCCTTGATGATCTCTTTTTTCCAGAGGCCGAAGAGGAATTGGGTAAGGCTCTTTCGCACATGCTCCGCCTGTACGTCCAAACCACGCTCAAGTGCATGGTCGAGCCGAGGGATCATGGGCATCATGGAAACGGAAGGATCGAAAAACCCGAGCGATCCCAGCCTGTTCAAAGCAATTCTGGTCTGTTCTTTGTCTATGCCTATCGAATCCAGGAATTCTTTCAGGTACTTCATGTCCATAAGTCCCCCGGCCATACACAGGGTATACAGGATTTTCTGTTCATCCTGACCGAGCCTCGCAGCCGCATGCCGGGAAATTGCAAAAGGATCTTCAGCATGGGAGAAAAGAGTTTCGACCGAGTCTATGGTGATCTCTTCTTTTTTCATTTTTCTGAGCAGGTGGAACAGTGCGATCGGTCTTCCGCCTGTCGCTGTATTCAGCACCGATATACCTTGGTCGTCTATCGGCATCATATCGGGGTAATAATTGTCCACGAGGTTTCGTATGTCCTGCGCCTCGAGGAGGGGAATTCCCACGGTTTTGCAGGGCACTGTCGCCAAAGCCTTCGGAACGCAGGGAAAAGCGGAGGCCAGAACAGGAATGATGTCTCCAGAGGCGAGGAAGGGCCGAAAAGCTCGGCCGAGCAAAGTAAGATCGCCTTGGGGGAACCTGTGGATGTCCTCGCAGACAACTATGGGGGGCAGCAATTTTTCCTTCATGTAACGCCCATATGCAGCCAGAAACAGCGTATAAATGATCGCTATATCGGGTTCAAGGAGAACCGGAATATCCGATCCTTGCTCGTACTCATTCGGAATGGAAGGAGAGAACATCCTCAAGATCATTTCTTTATCCATCCATACGGTTCGTTCGGTAGTGCTCAGATATTCCGGCACCTTATCTATGAATTCGTTGTTCAGCCCCTGCCTGAGCGTATCGAATTGCGTATGGCACCGTGCAGGTACAAAGAGGCGTGGCCATGGATGATTCTTCAAAAGCGTCGCTGTACTCTCGCGGACCGTATGCCGCACTCCTGTTCCCCTGGGGCCGAAGACGAGAACCAGCCCCGGTTCCTCCTGATGAGCAAAAAGGATTGCATCGATCACCGCAGAGATCTTGCTTTCCAACCGTATGAATTGCGACGCATCTATGGAAAGAGAAAGGTATCCCTCTTTTTTATTGATGATCCTAGAGAGGCTGCCTTCTTGGGAAAGCGTCACATACTGGGATATCGAAGGGAAAGATGCGGAACCTACCCATATAACCTCTTCGCTCTGAGCGTCAAACAGCATGGTACGCATCTCTTTAAGCACTTTTTCCGGTTCGGTCGTCGGGATTTTCTCGATGAGGAGGTTGAATCCGTGAAGCTCGTATGTATGGTTCAGAAGCAGTTTCTGTAGAGCAAGGGACGCATCCACGAGATCCGGAAACAGATCTTCCTCCAGGAAAGAAAAGAGAGTTATTCCGTCTCCCGCATACAGAAACTTTCCTTTGAATCCGTTCATGAGGCTCTTTATATGCGTTTCAAGAAGCGCAAGGTCTTTCGGAATAAGGCGGGAAAGCTGTTTGTAATTATATATTTCCGAAAATAGGTAAAACATGCTATACTAATCCTGTAAGAATCTTAAAAAAAGGATATCCGCAAAATAAAACATTTTCTATGGTACATTATTTATTTTTTCGAAATAAGCGATACAGACGTTTACAGCTCAATATTTCTCCGAAAGCCGAATTCGGCGTTATCCTCAAAATTCTCAATGAAGTTTCCTTTCCGGGGTGTTCCGTGAAACAGGAGCATATCGTGTATTCGATCCTCGAACTCGTGAACAATTCGATACGGGCCCACAGGGAACACAGAATCGAAGAGAATATCCTGATACGGTTCGAAGCGAAGGAGGGAAAGCTGCATGTTCAGGTGAAGGATTTCGGAGGGGGCTTCGATCTGAGCAAGCTGCCGTACGACCTGTCGAGTCCCATAGAAAAGGTGGACTTGAATGGAGACAGTTTTGCGGAATATCGAGTGAAGCACCATTATCAACGGTTCGGTATGGGATTGTATATTACGAGAAAAGCCTTCACGGAATTCTCGATATCGTTCTTCGATGGAGAGGGAAGAACTATGCCGTATAAGGCAGGAAAGACTCGAGGAACCTGCATAGATCTTGCTTTGGGAGAAACCGCATGATGAAAGACAGGCGCGAGAAAGATAGAAGGGAGCATAGGCGCGAATTATGCTATGCGAAAGCGCTTTTTCAGGACAGCAATATTCCCGGCTACATACGGGACATAAGCGAAGCGGGCATACGCATCGAATTCCCCGTACCGGTAGTCGTGGAACCGGGGATGGAGAAAACGCTCAAAGTTATCCCCGAACCCTCCATAGGCATTCTGCCTTTCGATGTAGTCATAGAGATACGAACAAGCTCGGAAGACGATGGTTTTTTCAGGGTCGGCGCCCTTCTCAAACGCATGGGAGAAAAGGATAGGCCTCTTTTCAGAGCGCTCATCGACTACTACACGAAGTGATGCTGCTGGGAAGTATCAGTCGTACATGGTCAGCGAAGGAGGCAATGCGCCGCCTTCCCACCGTTTTTCGTCTTCCTCCGAAAAGGTTCTGCCGTAAAGAAATTCGAACAGATACCTGAAATCTTCGGGTTTTATGTCGAGGAACTGGATGCCGTAATAGGCAAGGTCTCTTGATTTGAACTTCCGCATCGTTCTTCCGCCTATGAATATCTTGCGCTTCCCGATCCGGATTACGAGCTCGATGTCCGTGTAGAGCACGAGGCTCTCGGCGAGTTCGGGCGAATTATGGGCGAAAAGCAAGCCGGATGCGCTCATGTCCACGATCTGTGCATCGAAATGCTTCGGTTCTTTCCCCTCCGTCTTGAAATAACCGTTCAAATCGAGGGCATAGATGAGAACTTTCGAAAATTGATACACGTAATCGAGCGCATCGCGTTCGATGCGGTCTTTTTTTCCCCCTTTGTTCACCAGATGGATGTATCCGACTACATACTGGTGGAACAGGAGGGGGCAGAATAATTCGGCATGGATGTTTTGCTCCTTTTTTGACGCTATCAATGCCACAGGATCTTCCGGCTCGTCCTTCTGAGGCAGGGGGGAGAACTCTTTATACCGGAAGAAGCCGTCTTGAGTTATGATACGTCCCTCGGGGAAAGGGTCCTGTTCCGGAAAGTCTTCCGATGTGGAAGGGATGTACAGCACTTTCCCCAGTCGCGCTATGAGTTTTTCCTCAAATGTTTCGGGCTTACGGGACCTGAACATCGTTATTTCGATTTCGGATGCGAGGGATTTTGCTTTTTCCTTGAAACTCCGTATGAGGTCCTGAATATTGCTCGGATCGAAATCCGCAGCGAGTTCGGGTTCGGTCACAGGGCTATACTCTTCGCTTTTGGGGAAATTGAGGGAATGTTTTTCCCCTTTGAATGTGAAAAATACTTCCACTCCTTCAGGCACGGGGATGCGTTCGTATTTCCTCATGAGGTTTTTGTACAGCCCTTCGGGGTATTGAACGGTCAACAAGTTTTCTTTCACGGCGATCACTTCGCTCTGACATGTCATAACGTTATCGTGGAATTTGAAGAAAATATTGACTTTGTCTTCTTCTGAAAAAGTCTTCCACGTATCCGCTTCTGTTCCTTCGAGTACGATTTTGTCCGCATCGAAGTCTTTTATCGTACAGGGTATTTGCGCACGGTTGCCGTGCACTTCGAGCGATACTCCCTTGTCGAGCAGGTTGCGGAATACGAATTCTTTTTCTATCCGTTTTACCGGTGTTCCCATACTCCCTCGGCTATTACTGCGGCCCCAACCACGTATATACGCTGGGTTCGAACGGTTTGTCTTTTTTTTTGTACGGAACGTCCAATTCCGTCAGATCTATCTGAAAGTCAATTATATACCAGGAAGTCGATATTTTCTCCAAAAAAATCTCTCCTTCCGCCCGCCCCGAATGGCCGTACAGCCTGGCGTTTGCCCTCGCCACCGGATTCTGCTCTGCATCTCCGGGTTCTATGGAGATGTTCCCGATGACGAACGATACGGGCATTCTCGATTTTTCTTTGTGCAAAGCGAGCGAGCGAACCATGAACGGCCTGCTGTCTGCTGCTATAAGAGATTCATTGATCTCGTTCCGTATGAGACCCGAAAGAAATTCTTCGATGCTGCGGAACACTGTGTTTTTTTCCGGATCCGAGGTGTATTTATTCTGGAGCGATCCGAGCGTGAAATCTTCCGGAAACACACCTTTTTTTCTTGAGAGAGGAAGCAAGGTTTCATAGGGCTGCTGAAGTTGAACCGGTTTCTGTGCTTTGGGAAGATCTTTTTCTGGTTTGGGAACAGGATTTTTGTTCAGATTCAGCACAATAGGTGCTCGAGGATTTCCCCCGGGAAGCGATTGGGAAGCCCTCGGTTGGTCCGGTGCCTTAGGCGGTCCGCTGCTTCCTTTTTTCTGGGAGCATGAACACAGAGCGAAACACATGATTCCGAGCGCCAAACAACAGAGGACTTTTCTCATCGGTACGGAGAGTATACCTGTCTGGCGGTTCCTCTGCAATCAGGGGAAATCGTATCCGCGCAATGGTCACAGGCCGAATTGCAGTCCTAACGGTTATACTGACATTGCTTTCCGGGAGGATACCTTCCTGACAAAATCGCGGATTCGCTGTATAGTATCTGCGTATTTTGCGTTGTCCTGGTATGCAGGGTCGATGCAAACAGAAACGACTATCATCCGTATTGCAGGAGAATATATGGGGCTCACAGTCACTGAAAAGATTCTGAAGGCGCACCTAATTTCCGGGGAACTCTCCGCTGGAAAAGAAATCGCCATTTCCATAGATCAGACCCTTACCCAGGATGCGACCGGTACCATGGTCTACCTTCAGTTCGAAGCCATGGACATACCGAGGGTGAAAACCGAGGTTTCGGTATCGTATGTGGATCACAATACCCTCCAGGCCGATTTCATGAATATGGACGATCACCTCTTTCTCCAGAGCACCGCAAAGAAATTCGGACTCTATTTCTCAAGGCCGGGAAACGGCATATGCCATCAGGTGCACCTCGAACGGTTCGGAGCGCCTGGAAAGACGCTGCTCGGTTCGGATTCACATACCCCGACCGGCGGAGGCCTCGGGATGCTAGCTATCGGAGCAGGAGGCCTCGATGTTGCTGTCGCAATGGCTGGGGGGCCCTTTGTGCTCACTGCTCCGAGAGTCGTAGGTGTGAGGTTGACAGGAAGGCTCTCTCCTATGTGTAGCGCAAAGGACGTTATTCTGGTGCTGCTCAAACTGGAAACCGTCAAAGGCGGATTGGGAAATGTGTACGAGTACTTCGGACCGGGGGTTGCGACCCTAAGCGTGCCCGAGCGGGCCACTATCACGAATATGGGGGCGGAGCTCGGAGCCACAACATCGGTATTCCCTTCGGATTCGGTAACGAGGGATTTCCTTGCGTTGCAGAAGCGGGCCCATGTGTGGAAGGCGCTCGAAGCGGACCCCGATGCGGTGTTCGCACGGGTCATAGACATCGATCTTTCTTCAATGGAACCTATGGCAGCCTGTCCCCATATGCCGGATATCGTGGTTCCTGTACGGGAACTCGCGGGGAAAAAAGTACAGCAAGTGGTCATAGGATCCTGTACGAACTCGTCGATCAACGATCTAGGTATAGCTGCGGATATGCTGAACGGAAAAGTGATAGCAGAGGGGGTATCCCTCGGAATAGCGCCGGGCTCGAAACAGACGCTTTTTTCCGCCATGAAAGCGGGCATCATGGGAAAACTCGTGTCTGCAGGAGCGCGTATTCTCGAAAGCGCATGCGGGCCCTGCATAGGCATGGGCTTCGCTCCCTCGTCCGGTGGGGTCTCTGTGCGTACCTTCAACAGGAATTTCAAAGGAAGGAGCGGCACCGAGGATGCCCAGGTCTATCTCGTTTCTCCGGAGACTGCTGCTGCTGCTGCGCTCGCAGGCGAATTCGTGGATCCGAGAACGCATGCGGGGGTGAAAAAACAGGATTACTCAGCATTCGTCTCCATAGATGACGGGATGATTGTTCCGCCGGCATCGGAGGAAGAAGCTGCTCGGGTGGAGATCGTCAGGGGGCCCAACATACGGCCCTGCCCCAAGGCGAAGCCGGTTCCCGAATCCCTGTCTGCGGAGGTGCTTCTCAAAGTGCAGGACAACATCACCACGGATCATATCATGCCTGCGGGTGCGAAAATACTTCCTCTGCGGTCCAACATCCCGGAAATCGCGAAACATGTATTCGAAGCGATAGATCCCGGGTTCGCAGAACGGGCGTTGAAAGCGGGTTCGGGTATTGTAGTGGGGGGAGAGAATTACGGCCAGGGCTCCTCCAGGGAACACGCTGCGCTCGCTCCCATGTATCTCGGAGTCAGGGCCGTGTTCGCCAAGAGTTTCGCCCGGATTCATAAGGCAAACCTCGTGAACTTCGGCATCCTCCCTCTGGTCTTCGAAAACGCGAGGGACTACGACGCTCTCGAGCAGGGCGACAGGCTCGAAATGCCGAACCTTGGGCGGGAGCTCGCTGCGGGAAACCGGATTACGGTGAACAATACGACAAAGGGAAACACGTTCATCGTGTGCCACGATTTCGAAAAACGGGCAGTGGAATTGCTCCTCGCTGGAGGGCTTCTAAACTACACGAAAAAACAGACGGGGAACATGCACTAACCATGGCAAACACCAGGAACAGGAAGATTTCCGATCATCTCGAGCATGAGTATACGGAACCGATTCGGGACCCCCTGTGGAAGCACATCTACCTCCATCCGG
>CAZWAS010000001.1:23187-23456 GCA_964631915.1 uncultured Spirochaetales bacterium
ATCGGAGAATTTCCGTTCCTGAACCTCGCGTCCATCAAGCAGCTCGGGCCTGCCTATCTCGTGTATCCCGGAGCCACGCATACGAGGCTGAACCACAGCCTCGGTGTGTTCCATATAGCGAAACGCATGATACGTGCCCTGCTCGAACGGGAAACCTGCCCAGAGCTGAGCCTCGAAGGAGTCAAGGCCTTTCTCGCGGCTTCGCTCCTCCACGACCTCGGCCATTTCCCGTTCGCGCATTCGCTGAAAGAGCTTCCCTTGAAGGATCA
>CAZWAS010000001.1:23487-25250 GCA_964631915.1 uncultured Spirochaetales bacterium
CGCGCCGAACCTCTGGCAAGAAGGATCCGCCAGGATATCGGGACCGATCCCGAGTTCGTCGCAGCGATTGTAGACAAGAAACTCGCATACCCGCCGTCTCCTTCGGAGCTCGATTTTTTCAGGAATATCCTTTCCGGCGTTTTAGACCCTGACAAACTCGATTATCTTTCCAGAGATGCATATTTTTGCGGAGTGCCCTATGGCACCCAGGACATAGACTTCATCATCAGCCATATTCTCCCCCATGCGGAGCAGGGGATCGCGATCCAGGAAAAAGGAATTACATCCGTCGAAAACGTCCTCTTTTCCAAATATCTCATGTACAAGACCGTGTATTGGCACAAGACCGTGCGCATAGCGACTGCCATGATCAAGAAGGCCCTGTACCTCGGTCTGAATGCCGGGGAAATCGGCGCCGAGGATCTCTACGGCTTGAATGATGAGACGTTTTTCGCAAGGTTCGATTCGAATCGGTTTCCTCCGTTCAAACTCATCGACAATGTGCCGAAACGGATCCTTTATAAAGAGGTAGCAGAGATTCCCTTCGACGAGAATAATCCTCTGCATATGAAACTCAAGGAGCTCGCAGGGAAAACCATCGAGGAAGCGCGGATAGCGCAGGAGATTTCTTCTCTTGCTGGGATATCTGTTCCTGCTGAAACCGTGATCATCGACATCCCGGAACCCATTTCTTTTGAAATGCACATACCCGTGCTCGATGCGCGGGGTGAATCCGTGCGGGAGCAGGCCATGCTCTTTTCCGGTCCAGTGGGCGAACGGTTTATCCGGACGCTGCGGAAAATCAGGATCATCCTGTCCGAGGATGTGGCACACGCAGCGGAACCAGCGATTTTGATGTCCTTGCAAGAACGGCGATTCTGGAATACAGTTGAGGTGAGGACTGAGTAAAGGCATGAAATATTCCAAGCTCATGAGGGAGCGCATCCGACGTGTGCGGATACTTTTTAAGGAACTGGGATACGACATACTCGACAGCGAACGGGAAGAAGACAGCTATTCCGCGGGATTCGAAAACGATCAAGGGCTTCAGGGAGGATTCTTCATCGATACGGATTCCAAATTCCTCGAGATCGCCTTCTCGTTTTCCTTTTCCGTAGCGCTGAACGATTACATCAAAGCCCACCTGGAGGATATGCTGAAGATCGCCTATGAATATGGGTGTTATATCAATATCCAGAAAAACGAACGGGAGATCACGTTTTCTGTGTTCACGAAAATATACTATTCCGGGCTTACCTATTATGCCCTGAAATATACGCTTCAGGATTTCCGCTTCTGTGTCGAGTCACTGAAGGATTTGCTTGCAATCCAAGAGGAATGAGGGAACCATGAAAGTACATAATGTGATGGAAGATATCGTACTCGGAGCTGTGGACGTTATTTTCGAAGAACAGGAGACAAAGGACAAGGGGTATTGCGACTCGTATCAGTGCAAGCTGGATGTGGCATGCTATGTGCTCAACCGTATTCCGCCCAAGTATGTGCTTTCCGGCAGGGGCATAGCGCATCTGGAGTCCGACTACCAGGAGAAGCTGCAGAGAGATGCGGACCTCGTGGCCTTGATCCACGAAGGCATACAGAAGGTGAATACCACGCGCAGACCCTATTTCCTTTCCACCGACGAGAAAAACGATCTCGGCGAAGGGGTTTTCTACAACTTTCCTGGCATCATTGGAAGGATTTTCAACGGCAGCAATTTCGAACCTTTGTGCGATATCGACGTATTTTTGAAGATGGGCGGA
>CAZWAS010000001.1:25260-36071 GCA_964631915.1 uncultured Spirochaetales bacterium
GTATTTTTTTTTTTTTTCGGAGAGCAGGTGAAGATGATGAATCCGAACTGGCAGAATCCGTGCAGGCTTGTTCCCCAGACGCCGGGAACCTTTACATTCTGGCCCTTCCCTCTACCGGCACAGAAGGTGGGAGATAGAAAAACGTTCGAATTCGAAATCGTCGTGGAAGATCCCCGTTTCGAAGAGCTCCATTCTTTCATCGAAACGGAAATAACGGCGGAAGATCATATCATCGAACACTACCGAGCCGAGAAGGCATGCAAGATAAAAGATCTGTATATCTTTCCCAAGTGATCAGTAGAATTCTGTGTGAATTTGTACATCGTGTACCCGTCCGGGCACATCATCCTCTATGAGTGCAAGGGCTTTCTGCATGACGCGTTCGCCGTGTTCTCTGGAGTTCGATACGAGAGCCGCTCCTATGTGAACGAAGCCGAGAGACTCCTGGAGATCAACTTCTGCTACAGAGAGCTTGAATTTCCTCTGGAGTTTTTCTTTCAAGGAAGCCACTACGTTTCTTTTCTCTTTTATCGAGGTAACCCAGGGAAGCTCGACTATCAGCTGCATCATCGAAACGACCATTATTTGCACACTTTCATGAGACCGAATGTTGCTATACTATACACTACAAGTGAATAAGATTACAGCCCTTGCCATAGTAGCGATAGTGTTCTGTACCGGAACAATGCATCTCGGCAGTCAAGAAATCCGACCTCTCGAACCGGAAGCGCCGGAAGCATTGTTCCAAGCCGAAGTGGGAAGCGCGGATGTGAGCCTGTTCGCGCAGGGATCCTGGAAACTCTCCTTCCTGGCAGGAGCGACATTCGGATTCTCTTCGTTCGGAGAGCTCGGATCCGTTCCTTCGTTCCCCGAATTTGCGAACGGCCTCGAATTCGAACAGGAACCGGAGCTCACCATTTCCCTCTGGTTTCTGAAGCGGTATTTTTTCGAAACAGTCATCGAGAACACCGAAGAGACCATCGAGCTCAAAACCTTTCTCCTCGGTTACCGCGGGAAGGAAGAAGAGTTTCTGCGCTATGTGCTTGTGGGTAACAAAGATATAACTATTTCGCCTCACCGTTTTCTCGAAATTCCGCAATCCACGGAAACTTCTCCAGGCATCGCGGCGAAATTCCAATCCCCCACGAATACGCACGAGTTTCTCCTGCGCTACGACCCGAGCGGTCGGGCAAAGAAGAAATACGTAGGAAGGAACGAAGTCACCGAAGAGAGGATAGCGTTGAATGCTTTTCTGCGGGGAAGATTTTTTCAACTTCCCGATGCAGGCGTAGAAGGTTTGAGAGTGTACCTGGAAGACAGGAACGGGACGATCACGGGAAGCGACGGCAACAGGTATGCCGTTGCAGATGCAACGACCGCATCCGTCGATTCTGCAGGAGGTTTTGTGTCTCTGCGCACTAAGGCTGCAGGGAGGGTGCTTGTGTATTATACGAAGAACGGCCTTGCCTTGGGCGACCCTTCTCTCGGAAAAGCTTTCCTCCCGGCAGTTACAGGGGGGCATATCGACCCCGAATCGCAGCCTACGGATTTCTCCTGGGATGCGGTCTTCATGGGAAACCCGATGACCGATCGGAAAGTGATCATCGAAGGGAGCGAAGCTCTCATGGTGTACGAGCCTGGCTCATTTTCTCCTTTCGAGGTTATGAATGCGTATGCGCCTTCGTTTTCCATACCCAAAGAAGATTATTCTTCCATCATGTATCTGGTGAAAAAAGGAAGCGATACGGAAAAGACAGGGCAATCATACTATTTCACTATGGATTCGGAAAACCAGAGGATCGTCGTGTACAAGGATAGTTCCGAAATCCGTTCCGTCAAGAACCGATATCCTTTCGGCTCTCCTTATCCTTCGATCTACGAAGGGGGAGAAATCAAGGAGCTTTTGCAAGAGGAGATATATGCCGCCGTTCTCAAAGAGACATCGCTGTATACGCTACCGGCAAAGGTGGTACCCGGATCGGTTCGCATAACGCGAAACGGAATGGACGAGACGAGGTACGTTGTCGACTACGATACCGGCATCATCACGTTCCACACGTATATCTATCCGCAGGACGAACTGGAGATATCATACAGCACATCCGAATCCGCCACAGCCGGAGGGGACGTGCTCTTCGCTACCGGTCATTCGCTTGTTTTGGCTGACGGCTTACGCTTGGATGTTGCTGCAGGGCTCAGGTGGAGCCTGAGGCAAGGCGGATATTCGGAAACGCCGAAGGAACATCCAGGGGCAGCGGTAGCTTCCGCAGGACTGCATTACGAAAACGACAGCATAAAGGCGCTTTTCGATGTCGGAGTTTCCTATGCGACGCCGGACAGTACCGGCCGGCTCAGGCTTTTCGGTATGGAAGCGACAGGCATAACGGTTCCCATGAGCGGAGAAAACGTGTTCCCTTCGAGCATTCCGTTTTCTCCGATCGACGGCATTTCCCTTACGCGTGCAAACAGGGGGAAATTGTTGTTCAGGGATTACCGTTTGTATCAGGCTTTCGGTCAGTCCGTACTGATGCCATACACCTGGACGGCGTTCCCTGCAGAACAGGCCGTGCCGTACGAAGCCGGAAGAAAACCGGGGCCGTATACCGCACTTTCGGACGACCAGAGCGGAGCCACGGAAATACTTGTTATGGAATACAGTATGACCGAAGAGCAGAAGTGGATAGGGGCCCAGGTTCCCGTTGTGGGCGGTTCCGCTCCCGATCTGTCCGGGATGACTTCCCTGAGTTTCCTCGTGCGTATGCCCGAATCGAATGGTACTGTGAAAGTGTTCGTTCAGGTAGGGGCTGTGAGCGAAGATCTGGACGGCGACGGTGTGCTGGACGCTGAGACCGCTGCTTCGGATACAGGCTATTCTTTCGACGATCCGGCCAACGGCGTTCAGCTCTATGTGGGAGGAGGCCCCAAGGAGAAAGGGAACAGCATCCTCGATTCGGAGGACAAGGACGTGAATGGTCTTCTCGATACGGACGTCGATTATCTCCTGGTTACAAAAGAATTGACCGGCCTCTCCGACGCATGGGCAAGGGCGGAAATCGTGCTCACGGATGCGGAGCGGCGTAGACTTTCCCTCTGCCGAGCCGTGCGGATCATCGTGTTGAACGAGGACGGGACCACGAAGAGCGGGAAAATCCTTGTGAGCCCAATTCGGTTCCAGGGGGCAGGTTTTACATCGAAGATCGACAGTCCGGGGACCATCCGGATCAGGGAGCTCTCTGAGGCCGAGACTTCTTCTCCTCTTCCGAGCGCCGAGCAACTCGACAAAGTGTTTCCGGAAGTGGCTTCCGTGTATCATCCAAACGGAGAAGCTCAGCGGATTCTGGAAGTATCCTGGTCGGGCCTTCCGGCAGGAGGTACGGCGAAAGTTGAAGCTTTCACTCCCGCTGTTCCGATGCGGTTTTACAACACACTCTCCTGGTACATGCGGATTCCCCAGCTCGGCGACTCGTCGGGCACGGTGAGTTTTTCTTACACGGACAGCGATGGGAAAGGCATACAGTTCAAATTCAAACCTGGGGTGATAAGCGCGTGGACGAAATTTTCGCTCGCGATTGATACAAAGATTTTGACGGCGAACGGTCATGCGATGGCTGCCGAAGTGACCGTGGATGCAGATGCGGGAAAACTCTCCCGCTTTTCCGTTATGCTCGCTGATTCTGCCGCAGGTTTACTTTACCTGGATGAGGTGGTTCTCACCGATCCGGTAGGGAGCGTGGGGGCAGGCGCCTCGCTGAAATTTCAGTATGCATACAGAGATGCAATCATAGCGGCAGGAGATGTAACGCTCCTTGGCAATGTATCCTTCACGGAAGAGGCATCGGTCGCCTCAGAGGGTTTTGCTTCCCAATACGGGGACATAGCCGAATCCGCGAGTTTCAAATCGCAAAGCGTTCTGGAGGCGGATGTATTGCTTACGCGGCTCAGGGCCGAGTTCTCGGTCCAGGCTCTCGAGAGCGGCGTGTCCATGCAAGGCAGCCATGTGCTGAAGGTTCCGGCAATGCCGAGTCCGGTCATCTTCGTGGATTCGTTCAGCCTGGGTACGGACGGGAGGACCATGTCCAGGGAAAACGCCCTTATTGTGAACGGAGATCAACTACTCTCGGTGAAACTCGGAACCGATGCGACGATAGGAAAAGAAGCATTTGCTCAAACGTGGTATCTCGAATCGGTCTCGCTGTGGGAGGTTCCCGTTCGGTTGCAGGTAAAAGGCAAGGTGGCCAGGGAACGGAGCTCTTTTCCTTTTGAAGAGGGGAATTATTTTTCCAGATGGATTTCCGCTTACCGCTTTTACGCCCTCACATACGAAGGTGTGTTCTCCAAACGAAGCGCCTCTTTTTCGCTGAAGACCGACATGTCTCCTCAGCCTGTGGGGTTCAGCCTGGAGCCGACGCTCGGGTTCGAGAGTCTCAAACTCGAAGGCAGAAGGCAGAAGAACAGTGGAGGACTTTCCGTTGCCTTGCCTATCGCGTTCGCAGAGCCTGAGGAATGGAGGCTTTCTGTGGCATACGGCAGAAATTTCTCGTTCACGCGCAGTTTTACATACGAGGGAGATGTGGGCGAAGATTTTGTCGCACTCGGCGAGGATCTCGGAACGAAGCTGTTCATCTATAGTTCGATCCCTCTGGCCGATTTGTTCATGCCCCAAGTCGCAGACGAGTTCGCAGAGGGAACGACAGGTTATGCGGCAGGCACCTACAATCCGACGGTGTCGCTGTCGCTTTCGCGTGCTTCGGGTTCGTACATCGCGAATCTCTTTCTCCCTTCGTTCGGGGAAGCGCGGATTCAACGGAAGATTTCCAGGGAGGGGGACACCATCCTCGACGCATTCTCGTGGGATCTCATGATCAAGAACAGCGCGATAAACCTTTTCGGCACATACGGAAGCTCGCCGCTTTTTCCTTTTTATACCGTCGATGAATTTGTCTTTTACTGCAAATTCATCGGCGAGTCGAAAAATGTCGGTTCTCCCCATATCGTGCAATCCGTGCTTGGGCAATATCTGATGTTCGAAAAAGAAAAGGGAAATTCGGTTTCTCTGGACAACACGGTTTCGTTCACGATCGGCGGAACCGCCTGGAGTGAAAAAGCGAAGCTCACCTTTGCTTGGACATCGAAACTTCCCGGAAGTTTTGTCCTTCCAATAGTCGGAGAAGAAATTGCCAAGGATTCGTATTTCCAACACAAAGAGATTCTACGGATCGAAACCGGCCAGACCGAGGAAGAGACAAGAGGTCCTGGCTTTCTCCTCGCTGTGCGTCATGAAACATCGCTCGTCGTCGCAAAATGGGGATACTTGAAAGGCAGTTTCGATCTCGGCTGGCAGAATCTGCCCGAGAGCAGCGGGACCCTTATCGGAAGGATGAATATCATAGGCATACAGGGCGGAATAGAAGCGCAGGTGAAATTCTAACGTTGTTTTTTTCCTTACAAAAGCGCTATACTTTATGCGAGGAGGAAGACCATGGGAATTCGAAAATCTTTCCTTATCGCAGTTTTTGCGTGCCTCGCCGCTCAGATGCTCTTCGCTCAGGATGCTTCGGACGCTAAACAGGTGGTCGTTGCGGAAAAAACGGAACAAGAAGTACAAGCAGAAGATCTGGATGGGAAGGCGAAGGAAGAACCGAAGCCCCGATTCGGTCTTTCTCTGGAGATCGGGGCGATTACGCTCGACGATCCGTTTTTGCCGCTGCAGAAGTCGAGCTACCAGACAGTGGGGCTTAGACCGGAGTTTTCCATCGGCAAATTCGGAATCGGACTCGATCTCACCATACGGTACAGATTCACCGGAGGACCGAACAAGGATCAGTTCGAAGTCTACGAGAGGGATTGGGTACCACGGGATGTTCAGGATTTTTTCACCATATACCTCGCGAAGATTTCGTATGTGCGGTGGGCGCAGAAAGGCGAACCGCTGTATATCAAACTCGGATCCATAGAAGACGGGACACTCGGAAACGGGTTCATCATGGGCAACTACGCGAATACCTTGTTCCTACCGGAACGGAGAAGCTTCGGTATGAGCTTCGATCTGGACGGAGCCTTGTTCTCGTTTCCGTGGGTCGGATTTGAAAGCTTCATAGGGAATTTCGCGGCATTCGACGTGATCGGGGGTCGGTTTTTCGTGCGGCCTCTGACCTGGCTCGACACGCCGGTGATCAATCAGCTCCAGATCGGAGCCACCCTTGCAGCGGATACCGACCCGTATTATCCGGGATATGCCGCAGTGCAGGGCATAGATCCTGCGGCGCGGCCTGTCGTATTCGGAACCGATTTCCGACTTCCGGTTCTGAACAACGATATCATCGCGCTCGTCACCTTCGGCGATCTGGTGTTCCAGGGCTCGCATACGGGAGGCATGACAGGAGTCAGTGGAAAGCTCGTGAACATTTTCACGTTCGGCGGCCAGATAAGAATTCTCGGGGAGAATTTCGTACCTTCGTACTTCGACGCCACCTACGACCTGTATAGGATCGAGAAACTCGCTTTGTACGTGAGCACGACTCCTGTGACGAATTTCTTCATAGGGTGGCTCGGCGCTGTCGGGATCAGCGTAGCGGAGGATATGTTCGCTTTCTCGATCTCCGTGGATGGTCCTTTCGGCACTCCAGACCCGCAAAACCTCGACAATTACCTCAATCACCCGCACATGCGCATCGTGCTATCCCTCAAAGAAGGGCTTCTGCCCGGATTTTTCGTAGATGCCTCCTATGACAAAAAGAATATCAGATCTTTCGGCGATCTCATTTCGGCTGAGAATGCAGTAATCGGCGCTGCGCTCAATTTCAAGACGGGGCCTGCGGTAGTATCCGTGCTCTTCAATGTGAAATACAATCCTCTTGCGCTGCCTGGAGCCGATACCTGGCAGGTCACAGCAGGGCTTGGGACCAGTATCAGGTTTTTTTAGGAGGAATGAAGTATGAAAACACGAAGGCTCTTGTTGATCATATGCGCATGTCTTCTGTTCCCTGGCATGCTTTATGCCCAGGCTCCGCAGGCCATACTCGAGTTCGTGGAAAATGAGAGCGAGATACTCATCATCGATGTATCTGGAGCCCAGAAGGAAGGATATGCGGGTCTCGATCTCGCGATGGGCGATACGGTGCGGACGAAGAAAACCACGGCGGAGCTCAGGCTGACTCCCAACGGGACTATTATCAAACTCGCTGCGAATACAAGCTTCACCGTGGAAGCGCTCCAAGGAAGGGATAACGAGCAGGCGAACAGTTTCTCCCTCGTCGCAGGTAAGGTGCGGACCATAGCTGCGAAGGGGAAGCAAAACAATTACAGCCTGAAAACTCCTACAGCGGTATGCGGAGTACGGGGAACCGATTTTGCGGCGGAATTCGTGGAAAATTTCAGGGACGCCGTCGCAGTGCAGGACGGCGAGATCGAATTCATCAATCTGAAGACGGGTCAGAGCCTGAAGCTCCTCGCAGGACAGTTCGCGGATACCTTTGCGGATATATTCCGGGCGGTCGATATGGGGCCGGATCAAATGAAGGAGTTTTTCAGCGACATGGATTTTAAAGGTTTGAACCCGAGTTCGGTCCCCGGGTACGAAGGGACTGCTGCGCAGGTCGAACCGGAAAAGCCTGCAAAATCCGCACCCGCCGAAGCGCCGCAACCGGCACTCGTACAGCCGGCGGTTCAGCCTGCTGCCGCGGAAGCTCCAAAACCGATAGAAGAGAAGGTTCCCGGGCCGCTCGACGGATTTTTCGCCGCATTGGGCGATATGCTTTCCATGGAAATTGGCGCAGCTACCATAGGATCTACTACGTACTCCAAGGCGGTTCTTTCTCCAACCTTCAAGGCGGATAAATTCAAGCTCGGCCTGTATCTGCCCGTCGTCTATTCGAGCAATCTGTTCGATCCTTCCACCTGGTACCGGCCGAACGGCAACAACGAATGGTCGTTCGGTACGGATCAGACCGGAGTTGCGAATATCCTCATGGACATCGCACGGGATGCAGCCTTGAAAATCAAGATGCTCGAAATAGGGGAACAGCGAGACATCTTCTATCTGAAGCTGGGGAATTTGAATTCCATGACCGTCGGCCACGGTCTCATCATGAACGATTATGCGAACGACCTCGAATTCCCTGCGGTGCGGAGGATTGGATTCAATATGGGGCTTGATGTAACAGGATTCGGATTTGAGGTTGTGGCGAACGATCTCGCCGAGCCGGAGATTTTCGGCCTCAGGCTGTTCTTCCGGCCGATAAAAGACAACAGATTCGCTTTAGGGTTCACGGGTATCGCGGATATCAATCCGGGGGGTGACATGGAGAAGGCGGTCGCCGAATCGCTCGGCGATCCGGTGTTCATCAATGCAGGCATAGACCTCGACATACCCATTGTGGAAACGGATGCGGTTTTGCTCGTGTTGTTCACCGATATCGCGGCCATGCTCCCGTATTTCAGGACCAAAGTCGCGGGAACCAATTACGTAGGATTCACAACGGATACGCTTTTTGTGACGTCGCCGTCTTTTTCGCTCAGGAATTATGGGGCGGCAGCAGGCTTGCTCGGCCGGATTGCAATCGTGGATTGGAGGCTCGAGTACAGGAATTTCAACGGAACTTTCAGACCCGCTTTCTATAACAATCTGTACGACAGGAAGCGGGGTGAATATGTCTCTGAACTCGCTCTTTACCTGCAAAATCCCTCACATCCGAGTTATGTGAAACAGGTCATGGGTGTGTACGGAGAGGCGGGAGTGCATATCCTCGAAAGACTACACCTCAAGGCCGGATATTTCTGGCCGTGGGAAATCGGCCAAAATGGGTTAGGCCCCAGCGACGATGACTATTTCATGGTGAAGCTCGCTCTCGAAAAAGGGCTGATACCGTTCGTTAACCTTTCCGCTTCGGTAGCCTACGAAAGAACCAAATTCATGCCGACCATAATAAGCGGTCAAGCGAAGAATCTGAGCCTTTTCGATGCGTATACCGCAGTGAAGGCAGAGTTCGTATATCCTGTTACCGAGGTGTTGGACATCGCCTTCCTCGTTACTACCAATGTTCTGAGGAACAGCCAGGGGCAGGTGTTAGCGGATCCCCTTTACGATGCAAATGGCAACGGCCTGTACGATGCTGCGGACGGCGACAGACATAGACTGTATCCTTCGTTCGGCATAGAAACGCGAATTCACTTCTGACGACGGTATGGGAGTACACGTGCCTTCCCGGAGAGTCCGCGTCCTTCGGGATTCAGTTGCGCGGAAAATTGCGGCCGGTGAAGTTATAGACCGACCACTTGCAGTCGTGCGGGAACTTTTGGATAACGCGATAGACTCAGGCGCAGATGAGATACACCTTTCCGTAGAGGGTGGAGGCATCGGAAGAATACGGGTTACGGATAACGGATCGGGAATGACCGCCGAAGACCTCGAACTCTGTTGGCTTCCGCATACGACCTCGAAGATAGAATCGGAAGACGATTTATTTCGCATAACGAACCTTGGTTTCCGAGGAGAGGCCCTATCCAGCATAGCGGCCTGCGCTAAACTGGATATCATAAGCGCTGCGGTGGAGGGGGCTACGGCGAACAGACTCGTGGTGCATTCCGGGACCCTCGTTTCTTTGGCGCCCTCCGCAGGGAAGAAAGGCACGGTCGTCGACGTGACCGATCTTTTCTATTCTCTGCCGGGAAGGCGGAAGTTCCTGAAAAGCCCGCATGTGGAGAACTCTCTGTGCAAGGCGATGTTTTTGGAAAAAGCGCTTTCGTTTCCGAATATCGCGTTTCGGTATTCATCCGAAGGGGAACAGAAATTGTTCCTCCCGAAGGCGGATCCGAAAACACGGGTGTGGAACGCGTACCCGGAACTGGCACCTTCTAATTTGTTTTTTCAAATCGAGCGCAGAGAGAAGGATTATTCCTTACGCATTATCGGCCTACCTCCCGAGCTGCGGAGAAAAGACAGAAAACATATCCATATTTATGTGAACAACCGGCGCATCTCCGAATACTCTCTGGTACAGGCGGTGGAGCACGGATACGGGGAACACATACCAGGGGGCGGTTTCCCAGTAGCTTTTGTATTCGTCGACGTAAATCCCGAGCTCGTGGATTTCAACATCCACCCTGCAAAACGGGAGGTCAGGTTCAGGAATCTGCAAGCGATTCATCATACCGTATCCGAAACGCTGCGAAAGTATCTTGCGGAAGAGTTTTCCCGCTCCTTGAACCGGAGTTATCGAGTCGACGGCAGCGAACGGATGCTTGAACTTGCGGAGAGCATGCCCTCATTCGTGTCCGCTGTATCCGGCAGAGAGCCTCGGCGCGCAGAAGCCGACATCCGGCTGCAAGCCAGCAATGATACCGAAAGATCCTCTACAGCGGAATACCGTCTTCCTCCGAGCAACCTTGTGCGGAAGCCGCAGAAACCGGCAGAAGCCTATGATTTCAGGTATCTAGGGCAGGTCTTCGGCTTGTTCCTGATCGCGGAGCAGGGGAACAGGCTCTTTCTCATAGATCAACATGCCGCTCACGAGCGGATACTCTTCGATTCCCTTTTGGAACTACAGGCTCCTGTGCAGGAACTTCTTGTTCCTATGGTGTTTGAGGCTGAAGAAGATGAGGCGGAATTCCTACACGCACATAGGGGAGATTTCGAGCGACTCGGCATAGCTCTCGAACACTCAGGCGGATCTTCGTGGGAAATAACCGCCGCTCCGGAAGCGTTTCTCTCTCTCGGTGCCGAACTTCCGGCACTAATGAAAGGAGGAAGAGGCTCGGTTGGGGACATCGCACGCAGCCTCTGCGCACAGGCTGCATGCAGGATCGCGGTGAAG
>CAZWAS010000001.1:36093-51183 GCA_964631915.1 uncultured Spirochaetales bacterium
TGGATGATGTTTCCGCCGCCGAGCTCGTTGACAGGGCTTTTGCGCTGAAAGAGGCGCGTTGCCCCCACGGGAGGCCGGTCTGGACGGATCTGAGCAGAGATGAGCTGTTCAAACTCGTGGGAAGGATGTGATTCGGTTCCCTTCCGCCTGATGCCGAAATAGATATCGTATCGGCTTCAGAAATCGAGAAGTCGTTTTTCTCCTCTGAGCCCTCGAAGCTCCGTTATGTCCTGGCTCATTTCGAGGGTACCGAGGTATGATCCGTCGGCATCACGCACTGCCACGTACCGGATGAACACGTATCTGCCTTTTACCTGGATCCAGAAATCCTCGGCATCCCGTTCGCCCGCCTTAAAGCTCTTGAGTATCTTTTCGACCTTGTCCACGCTTTCCGGAGGGTGGCAGTTCTGAACCTTTCGTCCTATGACGGCTTTCGATCGTGGGAATATGCGGTGCGGAGGATTCGAGAAATATCTCACCCGATCTTCGGAATCGATGAAACTCATATCGAGGCTGAGACAATTGAGGACGCGCTCGAGCACGGATGCTTCAAGGGATCCGGTTCCGAGGGACACTAAATCGGCTGCAGGTTCCTTCTGTTCCTGTGTTGCTTTGCGGCTCTGCTCCGAACCGAGGATCGGAACCAGTGCGGGGTCGATGAGGCAGAATCCTATGTCTCTGCTTTCCCAGTACATGGCCTTGAGCGTTTTTCGGTCGAAAAGTCTCTGGATGAGGGGAAAGAGTATGCATTCTTCGCGGAAGATGTTGGTGTTGATGTTGAAATAGAGCTTACCCAGTTCCCGGTTCAGGGCCTGTATATCGATCCGCGATGCGGATTTCGTCATGGCGCCGATCGCTTTTAGATTCTTCCGCACATCGTCGTGAATAGACCACATGAGCTGTATGCATTTGTACCGCGGATAGGTTTTTTCAAAAAAAGGAAACAGCACATACTCCTTTTTCATATAATGGATGTCGACGGCGGATAGTTCATCCGTCGCTTTTCCGAGGCTTTCCAGAGTTTCCGCTGTCGGCCCTCCGCCTTCGTTTGCCGACTTCACGATTTCTTTCATTGCCGAAAGCCGCCTGCGCAGTTCCTCATTTTCGAGCATGAGAGAATAGAGGAAGGGCTCTTGTTTGTCTGCTTCGAGCCTGAACCGTTCGAGGGGAAGGTGAAGGACATTAAGCACCTTGCTGATGCCGGGCTTCAACGTTTCTATGGAATAGCCCCCTTCGATGAATCGGTCTACGATGATGATCACATCTTCGGGCAGAACCGATGCGATCAGTTCGGAGGAGCAGTCTATGATCTGTTTCGTCGCTTCCCTGTCTACGATAGTTCTGCATAAGGAGAACAGGGCGTCTCTGCGCTGCTCGGAATTATTGATATACTCGGACATAGCTCCCTTCACTGAACAAGGTTTTTGTCATATTCCAGAAAGAATATTCTCTATATCAGATTTCTCCCTGTAATTTGGATTTTTGTCGAGAAGGGCCTGGAATACCGCCTTCGCCGCAGCCTTATTGCCTTCTGCGAACAGGACTTTTCCGAGTCGGTAGTACGCATCCCAATATGCGGGATCGATTTTTACGATCCTGTTCAGAGTGTCTTTGGCTTTTTCGTAGTTCTTTATCTCGATGTAGGCGAGAGCCATATTGTACAGCGTGAGGGTCGCTTCGGGGCGCTGCCTCACCGCGTACGAGTAGTGAGTTATGCTGTCTTCGTAGAGTTGCATGTGGAGATACACATTGCCGAGGTTGTTGTTGATCTCGAAGGAGTTTTTGTCCAGCTCGAAGGCGGTGCGCAGATGAGCTCTCGCCTTATCGTACTGGCCGTTCTCGTCGTAGAGTTTGCCCAGATTGATTCTCGGTTTCGTGTATTTCGGGTCAAGGGAAACCGCCTTCTCGTACGCCGCCACTGCGCTGTCCCTTTGGCCGAGGGCTTCGCTGATTTCTCCGAGGGTATACGCATATGCTGCCGAGTCCGGATTGAGCTTCACTGCGGCAACAGCATATGAAAGCGCTTCCTTGGGTTTCCCCATTGTGTGATAGATGAGTGCCATATTATAGTTGTTTTCGGACTTTCCCGGCTCAATCTCCATGACCTTCGCATATGCGTCTTTTGCGAGGTCGTATTTGCCCTGACGGAAATAGGCCGTACCAAGCCCCTGGTAGTACCGCGGATTCGCAGGTTCGATCTGTATGGCTTTTTTGTAAGCGTCCACCGCAGCGGCCCAGTCGTTCTGATTTCTTGCGATTTCTCCTATCTCGAAATACGCTTTCGAATAATCCGGTTTCACCTTCACTGCCTGTTTGTACGCCAAGAGCGCCTTTGCAGCATTGTTGAGCCGCGAGTAGGTTACGCCTAGGTTGAAGTATGCACTGGAAAAACCGGGATCAACCGCGACACATCGTTCGAACGATTGAGCGGCGTCTTCGAATTTTCTGATCCTGAACTGGATGCTTCCGAGCTCGTACAGAGCCTGTGCATTCTTGGGATTGAGCCGCGCAGCGGCTTTCAGTTCGTCTATTGCGTCGTCGAAATTCTGAGTCTGCTTGTAAACCTGTCCGAGCGTATAGTGCGGAAGCCAGTTGTTCGGATTTTTGCTTATCGCTTTTTTTGCGTTATCCACTGCTTTCTGCAGGGTGTCCGGATTCTGCGGTTCTTCACGGATGTAAGTTTCCGCTATGAATGCATAGGCGTCGCCAGAGTTTTCATCGAGTTCGACTATCTGTTCAAATTTTTCTCTGGCTTCCTTTATGTTGCCGGCATTGAGCGCTTTCACACCTTCGTTATACAGCCTGTTGATTGTCTGTTTTTTTTCCTGTTCTTTCTTTTCCTGTTCGCTCTTCATATCTGTAGGCGGCTTCGTGTCTTCCGGTTTCGGCTGCGGCGCCTGTATGGTCTGCTGCACAGACTGCTTTTCCTGAATGGCGGAGCCTAATTCCGCGAGGCTCGATTTGAGCTTCTCCTGCTGCTCCTGCAGCGTCGCAAGCTCCTTCGCTTTCGATTCCTCCTCCGCCTGTTTTTTTGCCTGTATAACCCTGTCTTGAAGTTCCCGCGCATCCTTGTCCGAAGGGTTGTCGAGAAGGAGCGTATCCAGGAGATCCAAGGCCCGCTGATATTCGCCCTTCTCGAGGTAATCTTGCACAAGGATGAGGGTGTTCTTTCTCTTGGTGGTTGTTTCGGTTCCTGCACCTGCGGGTCGCGTCAAGACATAAACAGCCGTTCCTATCGCAGCTATGCCCAATACGGCGCAGACTAGGATGATGAAGGGTTTTACGCCTCCGTTTTTTTTCACCTGCCGACGATCTTCCTGAGGTTTCTGCGGGATACCTGCAACAGTGTTCCACGTTTCCGGTTTTGCCTGCTCTCCTGAAGGCCGAAGATCGGGTTGCTGCTGTACGGAGTTCTGTTCTGCGCCGGCTGAAGCCTTTGTCTGTTTTTCGACTATTCCTTGTTTTGCTGCAACCGGAGATTCCTCTGCCGAGGTCTTTTTTATTGCGGCTTCCTGCGCGATGGTTTTCCCCTTTGTTTGTCCAGTGGAGGTCTTAACCGTATCGCTTTTTGGGGTAGGCTGGATTTCCGTCTTACCCGCCACATTTTTTTTTGTTTCCGTTTTTCCCTTCGCAGCTTTTCCCACGGTTTTCCCCTTCGCGTCCGAAGTCCCGCTGCTGGTTTTTTTCAAAGCAGGAACCGTGGTCTTTTTCTTCGGCTGTTCCGAGCTGCTGTTCCCTGGTATCTTTGCCATAGATAATCCTTCATCAGTCTTCGATGTCTGTTTCCGTACGGAATTCCTGTATGTCTTCGGAACCGGCGGACAGGTTTCTGGTGTCCTCCGACACGTTCGACAGGGATTTGAGAACTTCGTCGAGCAGGGCTTTCTGCCTGGCCTGTTCTTCTGCGATTCTGCGTGCTTCTGCCTCTTTTTTCCGTTCTTCCTCTTCTTTGCGTTTTTTTTGTTCTTCGGCCAGCCGCTTTTCCTCCTCGGCCTTTGCTTTAAGCTCTTCCGCCTGTCTCCGCTCCTCTTCGAGTTTTGCCCGCTCTTGTTCGGCAATGATTCCCCGGAGCAGACCGACCATTCTCTTTATCGCATCCGCCTGAGGGTTCGCAGGTTCGAGGGACAGGAACACGGTGTAGTCCGAAAGAGCGCTTTGGTATTTCTTCTGGCTGACCCGTGCATTAGCACGGTTCAGATACGCAGAGGAATATCCTGATTTTTCCTGCAACGACCGGCTGTACATGTCTTCCGCAAGAGCAGTATCGCCTTTTGCGTACAGATTGTTTGCGATATTGAAATAGAAGATATGCCGCAAGTCTTTCGCATAGTCGAGACCTTTCTGCATAACGGTGATCGCCTCATCGCGACGTCCGAGCTGTTCGTATACGATGCCGAGATAGAGGTATATTTTCTCGTTCCCTGGCAGCTCTCCGAGAGCAGCTTCGAGGTACGTCACTGCTTCCTGCGGTTTATTTGCTAAAAACAGCTCTTCTCCTTTTTCGAAGAGCGTTTCGGCCCAGAGCGCATTCTGAGCAAAGAGAAGAAACAGGAAGAAAAATGCCTTCCTCATCATATACATACTATAGCCCGAACGAGGCATTTGTACACCTCCTCCTCGCCTTTACCTGCTGCCGACCGGGGGTTTGACAGGACAGGAGAAAAATCTTACTCTTATAGGCAAAAGTAACAAAGAGATAAGCGGTGGACTGATGCCAATTCTAATCATTCTGATTATAATCGTCGGCGCTGGTTTGGGAGTCTTTATATTTTTCCTCATCAAGGCTTTTATAATACCCAAACGCGTGTCGAATTTGGCGGATCTCATACGACAGGGCAAAACCCTTGCCGCAAGCAGAATAGCAAAACAGCTTATCGCACGGGATCCGAGGAATGCCGAGGCGCATTATTTCCTCGGCCTCGCATACTTAGGCGAAAACAAACCGGAACTCGCTCTCATGGAGTTCAAAACCGTGAATCAGATCGGTCAGTTCGGTGGCTTGCTGAAAGAAATACCGTTCAGGAAGAAAATCGCAGAGTTGTTCGTGAAATTCAATCAGCCCGAGGAAGCTTTAAAGGAGTATCTCCTTCTTATAAAGGCCGAACCGTACGAGGCGGAACACTATTTCCAGGCAGGCAAACTTTTCGAAGAACGGAACAGGAGCGTTAATGCGCTTACCTATTACAAAAAGGCTATAGAGCTTGATCCGAAGCACGGCATGGCACATGCTCTTCTCGGGGTTCTCCTCTATAAAGCGAAGAAACCGGTGGAAGCGAAGGCGGAACTGGATACGGCGTTGAAGCTTCTTCCCGAGGATTTCAAGGTTTACTACTACAAAGGGAAGCTTGAAAAAGAGAGCCATGACTATGTCAGTGCTCTTGCTTCTTTCGAGAAAGCGCAAAAGGATCCTGAGTTCAAAGTGAAGGCTCTGAACTCAGTGCTCTTGCTTCTTTCGAGAAAGCGCAAAAGGATCCTGAGTTCAAAGTGAAGGCTCTGGTGGAACGCGGCGGTTGCTACATGAGCATGAACAATTTCGACAAAGCCATCACGGAGCTCGAACGGGCTATAAATCTTCCCAAGAGACTTTGTATGCCAGGTACTTTCTCGCCATGTGCTATGAAAAGCTCCGCGTTCTGGAAAAAGCCATAGAACAATGGGAAAAAATCTACGTGAAAAAACCGACATTCAGGGATGTTGCGGAAAAACTCAGCCAGTACCAGGAACTAAGGCATGACGACAGAGTTAAAGATTACTTGACCGCTCCAAAAGAAGAGTTTTTCGAGATATGCAAAGCAATCACCACTGCCATGGGCAGAACCGTGCGGGATGTGTCGGAGATTCCGAACGGCTGCCAAATCATCGCTCTTGAATCCGAATCCTCGAAATGGCGAAACGCGAGAAAGATGCCCATGATTCTGAGGTTCCTCCGTATGGCGGAACTCATAGACGATTCGTCTGTTCGTTCGCTCAACGAAGAGATGAAAAAGATGAGCGTTATGCGGGGCGTCATTCTGACCAGTTCCGGCTTTACCAGAGTCGCGCAGGAATTTGTGGAATCCAGACCCATAGATCTGATCGGAAAGGAACAGCTGCTGGAATTGTTGAAAAAAATCGACTTGTAGGCATTCGAGCTCGAGGTTTCAGGGGAACTATGAAAATTCTCTGTATTGCAGATCACATAGATCCTCGAATTTACACGTGTTCCATCAAAGAACGTTTCAAAGATATCGGAATGGTCCTCGCAGCAGGGGACCTCCCGCTCGAGTATTACAGTTTTATCGTGAGTTGCCTGAACAAACCACTTCTGTTCATATTCGGCAATCACCATCTTTCGAGGTACAATGTATACCGCAAAATAGGCCAAGACTCTGCCATGCCCGACCCAACGGATTCGAGGAATGCGAGGGAATCCGGTTCCCAGTATATCGGGCTCAAAGTGAGAAAAGTAAAAGGGCTTCTGATAGCGGGCCTGGGGGGAAGCATGTGGTACAACGGCGGCACGAACCAGTATTCGGATTCCGCCATGTATGTGCGGGCGTTCAGGCTCATTCCCCGCCTTCTTTGGAACAGGCTCATACATGGAAGATACCTGGACATTCTGGTCACGCACGCTCCTCCCCGGGGCATCCACGACAAAGAAGACCGTTGCCACAGAGGCTTCGCATGTTTTCTCTGGTTCATGCGGACGTTCAAACCTCGATTTCTGATCCATGGCCATATTCATCTTTATGATTTGAACGAACCGAGAACCACTCGCTACTGCAGCACTTCCGTGGTCAATGCATACGATCATGTGGTCATCGATACGGAGGAGGCGGAACGGTGATGCAGTCGGATTCGTATGTGAAGGCGAGCGAAGACTTTAACAAAGCGAGAACCAAAGAAATTTTCACAAGTATGCTCAACATACTGAGTCCGGAACGCCAGGAACTTCTTTCGCTGCACGATGTGCGTTCTCTCCTCAAACCGAAAAGCGAGCGGTACAAGGGCATGAAGACGGTACCGATATCGCTCATCGTCGGAAGCGAAGGGAGGTACCGGGATTTCAATAAGATGTTTCTTCCGCGGGTAAACCACATCCGCAAGCGGTGGGAAAGCGTGGATAGAGCGCATCACGCGCAAGTTACGCTTCCACCCGTACAGCTGTACGAGATCGGCGGCGTATACTTCGTGCGAGATGGAAACCACAGGGTTTCCGTGGCGCGGCTTCAGAAGGCGGAAGCCATAGATGCGGAAGTTATCGAATTGAGCTCCGAGATACGGCTGAGGCCGGACATGACACACGAGGAGCTCAAACGAGCGGTTATCGAGTACGAAAAAAAACAATTTTTGAAAAAAACACATCTGGATACGCTCGTTCCTTCCCTCGATATGGATTTCACCGCGACTGGCAGATACGACGAGATAATCGAACATGTCATGGTGCACAAGTATTACATCAATCAAACTCAGAAAGAAGAAATACCGTTCGAGAAAGCGATCCTATCGTGGTACCATACCGTGTATGAACCAATTGTGAATATCATAGCAAAGGGACATGTGCTCAGTCGGTTCCCAGGCAGAACCGCGGCCGACCTCTATGTGTGGACGGTCAAGCATTGGGGGGAGCTGAAACGTAAGTACGGAGACAAAATCTCCATGGAGCATGCCATTAGGGATTTCTCGGACAAATACGGAAAAGATTGGTGGGAACGCATACGCGGGTTCTTCATCGGCCTGTTCCGTCCGGAATCCTGATCGTGAACACAGCTCCCTTACCCGGTTCCGATTCCGCTTCGATGGCCCATCCGTGCGCATCTATGATGGATTTCACTGTGGAAAGTCCGAGTCCGAAACCGTGCTCTCTCCTGGAATTGGTTCCCCTATAGAAGGGGTTGAAGATACGGCTCATGTCCTCGGGGGCTATGCCTATGCCTGTATCCCGTATCGAGATGCGTATCTCGCCGTCTTTCATATTCGCACGAAGATGGATGCTTCCGTTCTGCTCCGTATATCGGATCGCATTGCCGAGTAAGTTCTCGAACACGCGCAGGATCATTTTACCGTCCATGGATACCATGCATCGCGGAGGTATATCCACCGAACAGGTGAACGATCTCCGCACCAGGGCAGCATCTTCATGGAAACGTCTGCATATGTCGAGAAGAAATTCGTGCATATCGGTCTGCTTGTGCGTTAGTTTCCATTCTCCTGTCTCCATACGTGCAAACTCCATAAGATCGGTTATCATATCTCCCAGGGCTTTGGACTTCTGAAGGATGATTCCCGTGTATTTCCCGAGGATTTCCGGCTTGTCCGCGTAGCCATCTGCTATGGCTTCCACATATCCTTCGATGAGGGTGAGGGGAGTCCTCAAATCGTGGGAAACTCCCATGATGAAGCGGGCTCTCCTTGCGTACTCTTCCTTTAAAGATTTTCTCATGCTATCGAACGACCGCGTGAGGGATGCGAACTCGTCCTTACCTTTGAGAGGAAGCTCGAAGTCGAGGTCGCCTTCGGCTATACGGCGGGTCGCTTTTTCCAGCGTGCTGATGGATTTGTTTATGGACCTGGCAATGAAAAACGACATGAGAAAGGAAAACAGGAGCAGGCTCGAAGAGAAATACGTGACGAGTTCGAGCTGACGGATCTTGAATTCCCTACGGCTGCTTTCCTGTTCGCGGGGGAATCGGAGGAGGAGCAATCCTTTGCCCGAGGCGTCCACGGTGTTTTGCAGAAGTACCTCGAAGGACTCATGTTCTTTCTTGAGGAATTCGAGCAATTGTTCGGAGCTGATTCTTTCCCCTGTTTCCATTGTTTGTATGGATGAGGCTAGTATCGTATTGGTTCCGTCTAGTACAACAGCGTCGAGTCCTGCGGGTTTGGTGTGCAAAAGTTCGTCGAAATCACCATTTTTTATGAGCTGAGGAATCTTATTTCGGATCCACGATGTCGTCTTGAAGTAGTTGGGAACAGGTTCGGTTTTCGCCGTATCGGCAGCGTGGAAGGAAAATACCGCCGCAGTGACGAAAAACGGCACGATGATGATTCCCGCTACCAGAAGTGCGAATTTGACCTTCATACTCATATGCCGCTGCCTCTCATTCGGATAGAAATCTGTATCCCATGCCGTGAACCGTTTCGATGTACACGGGGCGGGACGGATCATCCTCAAGTTTTTTTCTGAGGCGCTGGATATACACTGCGATGGCCGAAATATCTCCATACGGATTTTCCCACACAGCATTGTAGATACTCTCCGGAGTTAGGGCCTTTCCCCTATTTCGAACCAAAAAGGCGAGCACTTCGAATTCTTTTGCCGAGAGCTGTACGCGTTTGTTGTCCTTTTTCAGAGTATAAGCATCGAGGTCGATGGCATAGGGACCGAATCTGGCTATATTCTGCGTGCCGGAAAGACTGTTGTGGGCCCGCCTCAAGTGGGCGCGTACGCGGGCCACGAGCACTTTGGGCGAAAACGGCTTAGTGACGAACTCGTCCGCACCTATGCCGAGACCCATGACCAGGTCTTCGTCCGCATCGCGTGCGGACACGATGATGACGGGGACGGAGGTGTCCTTGCGGATCGTCTGAAGGAATTCGAAACCGTCCATTCCCGGCAGGTTCAGGTCGAGGAGTATGAGATCGAAGGTTTCTTCGCGGAGCGCAGCGAGACCCTGCTCTGCGGTTTCGCATACCCTCGAAGAGATGCCGTCTTTTGCTAGGTACATGCTCATAAGGTCAGCCATTTCGCTAACATCCTCTATTATAAGTATCCTGGCTTTCACGTCCCGCTCCTCTGTTCCTCGTGCTGTTACCTGTGAGGGGAAGGCGTTCGAATTTCTTTGCTTTCATACGACCGCCCTCCGACTATACCCAGCATAAGCATACTTGAAACCCATCGTTGCTGCTATAAACAAACCATGAAAGCGGAATAAAATTTTGTTATGGGACGTTGCTCCGGCGCTTCAGACATTAGAGTAATATGATATTGGTGATATTTTAAATAAAATTTAAAAAATCTCTCATATGGGGAATAACTTTTCCGCATTTGTCCGCGGAAAATCAGAAAAAATTCTTTAACGTTTAGGAAGGTATCCATGAAACGGGTTATAGTACTGATTCTTGTTCTTACCTTGTTCATCGGTCTTTCCGCTTTTGCCGATGCGGTCGGTCTATCGAGCAGCGTGGGTATCCGCCCTGTGTTCGAAGGAATAGTCGGACCCATCGACTTCGATGCTGGAGCTGCCTTTGTCTATCAATTCACGCCGGCCTCAAGCCACACGCAGCATGACTTTTACCTCACCCTTGAAGGCGGTGTTCAGGCATTGCCCTTTGTCGACAACCCGGTTTGAAGCCTCTGACCTTCAGGCTCGGCCTGAAGGCATGGCCCGGCTATACCTACGATATCAATTCCTCCAACACTTCCGAGGGTGTGGGGTGGGTTGGTGAAACCATCCTTTGAAGTCTCCTATCCGATAGGGTTCATTCGCCCGGCTTTTTCGGCGGGGTATCAGCTCATCATCACCGCGCAGACAATCAAAGCCACCGTGGTCATGGATCTCGGAGTGCGAATCGCCATAGGAGGAGGAAACCAATGATCCGCTTTGTATTATTTTGTATTATATAGTAAACTAGTCGTATTGTTACTGGTAGCTGTGCTGGTGTCAGGATGCAGCAATTTCATCACCAATGGGGACGATATTAATCCGACGAGCGGTGCCGGTATAGTGAACCTACTCATAACTGATAGGGACTGTCATTTCTGGATTTACCGGTTCCGCGCGTAAATGACAAATTCTGCTGTTTCCTGGCAACGTCAGTATTAATATTTTAACAGATAAAGCACATCCAATAAGACCCAGTACTTCTTTTTAGTGTTACCTAACAGGCTAATAATCTATATATAAGTGATTTTTGTTTCTGGAGGATTTTTTCACATTGCTTCATACATCGCCATCCTCAATTCTTTTATTTTTTCCATCTCTCCCCGCGGAGTGTGAATCTAACATTCAATTGAGCTGCGAGCAAGCTTGTCCCACGAGTCCAGTTTTCTACCTTATTTATCCTCAATTGTGTTGTGCTCCCCATGAATTCGGACCATTTAAGCAACTAATTCCTGCCTGACTTCTCCGGTGTCAGATACCCAAGCGCCGAATGCGCAGTTCCTCATTGTAGTGTTCAATCCAATCGGCGATTCTATTATACGCTTCATCATAGGAGTCACAACTTTGCTGCCAGGCACACTCCCCCTTGCAGCTTCTGAAGAATCGTTCGATCAATCCATTCTGCTCCGGCGTATATGGCCTGATGTATTCCTGCTGCAGATACTACTTCCTCACTGTGTCATGAAACCGTTTCGAGCCGAACACCAAACCGGTATCAGATCTCAAAGTCAATCCAATTCAATCGGTACTTACCCGCTTCCGAAGCAAAGCCTCTTCGAGCGCTCCAACGGATACACCTGCTTTCCCAGACTTCGAGCATCTCCTGCCAACCCAATACCGATCACAGCAATCGATTACCGCAACCAGATGACACCAACCATCTTGTTCGGTAAAACTATGCGTCATATCGATGGCCCTTCTCACTACCACCGTAATTCTCCGCCTCCCGTACTCCGGATTCTTTTCGATGACCCCGCAGGTCTCTTCCACAGCCACCGCTTTTCATCCTGCGGCTCTTCAGCCGGACCTTCGGATGGTAATACAGCTTCGAACGATGCTGGCCTAAGATCGTACAAAGCTTTCTCAAGCTCAAACAAATCCCCTCTTCACGCAATTCGCTCTGCAGGGTCAGAATTCCGTCTCTTCCCAGCCCCCCAGAGCTTTGGCTTTTTCTCGTACGGCATTCTCCACATACAGCTCCCCGATTGTTGCTTTCAGCTCTTTGATCTCGCGATCTCGCTGTTCAGTCCTTGTTCTCCGGCTTTCAGGAAAGTATCTACCCATTCCTGGGCTTCGCTCGGGGTCAGATCGTTCTGCCTTGCCACATCGACTATCGTGCTCGTTTGCCTGAGGATCTGCAGGATGATTTCAGCCTTTCTTGTCGCGAGCCATCTTTGTTGGTCGCCTATGTTCCCTCTCCTCGTTCAGTATACTTGTTCCGAACTATTCGGGGGACACTATATGGCGGGCCTATGCGCACTCTTCGGTACGACTTTCAGCTTATATCCCAAAACGTTAAGAATTTTGAGTTCGAAAATGCTATTCCCAACACCCCGCTGCTCGCCAAAACTACCTTTCCGTACGGCATTCAAGCGCAAATCTATCCGAACTCTTGCGCGCACATCGGTTAACTTTCTGTACCACATTCGATAGACTGCTGTCGTATTTTGTTCATGCTTTAAATGAAGTTTATATACTACAACTTGTCAAGTTTTTTGTGTGGTGGTGGAAACACTACAAGGTATATGAATTTGACGGACCACGCCTGCGCTACTATGCTTTATTTGGATGATGATCGAGATGCGAGGTTGCGAACCAGAAGTTCTTCAAATCACCCCCCCCTATAACGATGAGGTAGTGAGAATTATCCGGACTATGCCAGGCCGGGTATGGGATTCCCAGAATAAGTCAAGATAGTTTTCGCCAAGGTTTGAAACATTATGCGGTCTTTGAAATAGGGCGATAGACTGTTTGGACTGGGCTACTCTCATAACACCGAGTCTTTCCGATACTCCATCTTATTCGGCATCGAGGATGCCACTGATTTTCAGTCCCTCAATCCGTCCGATTTCTTGGGCTCAGTATACTCCGGTTGTATTTCTCGACCGGAAAACGATAGCGCATCTTGAACAGCGAGGAATCTCTCCGACATCGAACGTCATCAGCCTTGAAGCGGGGCTGGTGCAATCGCCGAAACACCTCCGCCACGAGACAAAAGGCGAAGGACTCGATATCATCGACTGGTACCGCATTATCGATTTCCTCATCGATGGAAGCATCTACGAGGATGGCAGTGATCTTGTTTTCCTTGCGAGAAAACCGGAGGAGTACGTCAAAATAGTGGTAACCCCTGATCCTGAAAAAGGAAGCACCGCTCACGGAACGACCTTCCGAGGGCCAACCGTGGTAACGATGTACACGCCGCAGGATGCCGAAATTGATCGTATCCGGAAATTAAAAAAGGTGCGGTAGGGACATCTGAGACCTGCACGCGGCCGTTACCAGCCGCGCCGTTCCACTCTCACTGCAGCGCCCTTCGCACCTTTATTTTACTCTACCACATTTCCGGGCACAAGGCAAATCCTTTAACCAGGGGTATCTCGCGGCTTTTTCTGCCTCCTCCTATACTTCACCAGAGGAAAACCTATGAAGAAGTTTGCGGGATTGATAATCTTTTTGTTTGTTGTTTTCGCTGTTTTCTCCTCCTGTAAATTCAAGCACCCGATTGTATACGAAGGAATCGTCATCGAAAAACAATTCGTACCATCGCAAGGCGGTATGGGGCTCGGGGTTTCGGCCTCCGGAGAACTTGCAGCGGCCTTTTTCATGGATTTCTTTGACCGCCTTGGATACAAGCTGGTCGAGTATCGCGACTTCGGCGAATCCGTTCCAGCGGCGGCAGGCAGCGCCGTCGGGATCGAGTTCAGAATCGTTCCCAAAGAACCGAAGAAGGACTGAAGCTTTACCGAAACGTTCAGCGTCGAGGCGATCTTCTTGATTGCCTCGTTTTGTAAATCAATCAGCACCGGGACGCTTTGATTATCCAATCCATGGTTCCGACGACCGAACTGCAGGTTGCGCATTGTACAAAATAGATACTGTATTGTGAACTAGCGGGTGAATGTTCCTTCAACTCAAACGATGTGCTGTTACTTCGATAGCGTCCTGCAGGACTCACGGTGATACTTTTCCCCCTTCGGCGTAATGCGCATCAGCCGGGATGCGGCATCGGCAAAGACCCCCTAGCGAAAGAACGAGTAGTAGATATGAGAGTGATTCCGCCATCGGTATCGGTAGTCGCCTCTGCTTTTGTTTGGTTCATGCGGTATACTTGCTATACTATATTAGAATGTTAGTAAAATCTGTAGGTTCCGGTAGGACATGATGGAGGGTATTGATGAGGAAGCTATTGGTGGCGTTTTTTGCTGTTGCGGTCGGTTTCGGAGCCTCTGCCCAGTCGTGGAAAGTACTTGATATAGGGGTCGGGCTTGTTATCGAGGACGCAGAGTACGATAAGGTACTTAAAATTGCCCAGCGCGGTACGGTCTGGGATCTGAAAGAGCTCTATGAACAGGGAGCATTAGCGGGAAAATACAAGGGAAACCAGCGTTTTGCCGCCTGGATACAAGGTCCGGTACAGGTTAATCCGGTGTGGTATTATTCGTACACCATTACCTATCCCGACGGCAAAACGGAATCCTACGGACGGTATGGTTTCTCCGTTGGAGGACATGGAGTTTTTGCTATCCCAGCTGGCTCCTACACCGAAGGGAATTGGAAAATCGACCTTACCATTTGGAACAAAAACACCAACGAAAGCCGATCAGTGGGATCTGTACAGTTCTCTACAACGTGGGGAAAACCCAAGACCGAAAATTGGCACCTGATAGATGTTGGCATTGGGTTATTGGATCAGACAAACTACGATACTAAACTGGTGATACTGAGCCGCGGGAACCGCTGGTCCCAGAAGTGGCTTTACGAACAGGGCTACCTGGCAGGGCGCACGAACATTTTCGGTACCTGGCTGCAGGGGCCTCCCGTCGCAACCTTTACCGATTCCAACGGACTTCCAATCTGGCTTTACAGCATCAAGCTGACCTATCCTAATGGGACGAGCCAGGAATTCGGCCCCTACAATTTTTATGCACCCGGCTTCGCGACCATGTTCATCAATGTCATGGGCAATGTATTGGGAGATTGGACGGTAGACTACTATCTAGTGCGCTGGGACAGCCAGGGAAAAACCGCGGTGAGCCAGATCCGATTCACTCTGACTGAATAGGGCCAAAACAGTGACAAACAGCACAAGGAGTGGCTATGCATCTTCTTAATATAGGTAACGATCTGTTTTTCCCGCTGGGAAAGAGGAAGCCGCGCGAAGAGCTCGGCGATCTCCGTTTGCTGCATGTGACGGAGCCCTATTCCCTCTCTACTCCGGTCCCGA
>CAZWAS010000001.1:51197-54306 GCA_964631915.1 uncultured Spirochaetales bacterium
TCTCCAGATAGAACCGCCGATCGGGCACGGACTTCGACAGAGGTCGAGAGGATTTTCCCGTAAAGGATAACCTGAACGGATTGTCCACAGCGGAGGTTCTCGGTAGACTCCGGAGAAAGCGGAAGGATCGCGGCAAGGTCCGCCGAACGGACTTCTTCGAGGCTCATATATCGCATCATGAGAAGCGAATTGGCAACACCGAGAATGTTCAAAAAGAGGAATGTTAACATGAGTGTCCAGCGAGATACGGGAGTGAAGTTCTTCACGAAGATGATAAAAAAAACGTGTAGTGCCGAAAGCCCATCGCAAACACAAATTTCAACACCAGCGGCGCGGGAAAAAGGAAGTACGCATAGGCAACCGAAAGGAAAGATGGGATGATGTAGAAAAGGTAGGTGGGAGGACGGGTGACAAGCGAAATAAACTCCACGGCCAGACCGGAGGGGTTCAACAGCCACAGCAACCCTTCGTATACCCGTGCGTTAAAGCACCGCCGGTACAGGAGGAGACTTCCCGCTCCAGCCACTAGAATCACTATTCTGAGCGCGACGGAGATGATCAATACCACTGGTTCTTGGATAAAATAAAGGGTACCTCTAAAAACTCTTTATTTTTTCGCGTGCGAAAAAATAAACCCTTACGCTACCGGCGATTAGGTGCCCGGTATGGGAACCAACCGAGGTTACTAGAGGTTCCCTAAAAATCGTTCGGAGCTAATAAGACGACGGAGACACCAAAGAAAAACAAAAAATATGGTCCAATCTTAATCCCTTCCTCCGTCCCTGTGCAAGGAACAGAGGTATAATAATGGAAATTTTTGTTATAATCATTTTAATTGACCTTTCTTGTTGATGATCCTATGGGGAAACCTCCGAAACGGTCAGTATTGACAAAATTCATAAAATGAGTCAGAGTATGCGCACCCTTTTTATGGTGGGTATAGTTCAATTGGCAGAGCGCCAGACTGTGGATCTGGTTGTTGCGGGTTCAAGTCCCGTTACCCACCCTTTCGGCATCTGGCAAAAGGCGTTCGAGGTTATCTGTCAGTGTTGAAGCAACGCATCGTAAAGAAGGGTTCTTTCATGTGCGTTCGTAGCTCAGCTGGATAGAGCGCCGGACTTCGAATCCGTAGGTCGCAGGTTCGAATCCTGCCGGACGTATGTATATGGGCCGTTAGCTCAGCTGGTAGAGCAGCAGACTCTTAATCTGCGGGTCGGAGGTTCGATCCCTCCACGGCTCACAACAGAGGGATGTTGACAAGTCAGGTCTTCATACTTATAATCTTTGCGAGAGTGGTGAAATTGGCAGACACGCCAGACTTAGGATCTGGTACCGAAAGGTGTAAGGGTTCAAGTCCCTTCTCTCGCACGACCTGTACGTAAAGAACTGTGTGGCGGCGTAATATGCGGGAATAGCTCAGTGGTAGAGCGCCACCTTGCCAAGGTGGACGTCGCGGGTTCAAGCCCCGTTTCCCGCTGTGAATATAGAGGGGCGATCTGGTCAATCCCGGATCGCCTTTTTTTATAGGTACGGCATCAAGGGTGGCGTCGATAGGTTTCCCTTGGACGTACGAATGTCTGTCTCTGTATTCGTTGGGTACAGGACGAGACGAAATTCCGTATACCCCAAAAAAAGAGGATGACAGCGTGATAGCGAACAAAGAAATCAAGCTTCTGGATAACTCGCAAGTGGAACTTACCGTGACGGTGAGTCAGGCGGATGTGAAAAAAGAATATGACGATCTTCTTTCCAAATACACCAAAGATGCACAGATAAAAGGATTTCGCAAAGGGAAGGTCCCCCCTGCGATCCTAGAGAGAAAATTCGGGACCGAAATTCAGGCTGAGGCTTCCGGCAACATCATGGAGAACAGCCTGAAGGAAATTTTCGATCAGATCGAGGAAAAACCCTTAGGATACTCTGTTCCCGAGGTGAAAAACGAGCTGGATTTTTCTCTGGATAAGGATTTCACGTTTACCGTGGTGTACGATGCGTATCCGAAATTCGAATTGGGTCAGTATAAAGGCTTTGAGATAGAAGGCGTGGAAGTGGATATCTCCAAGGAGGACGAGGAAAGGGAACTGAAGGTGCTCCAGGAGCAGAATGCGGTTGTCGTGGATAAGGCTTCCGGCGTTGTCGAGAAGGACAGCATTGTGACCGTCAACTATGTGGAGCTCGACGCAAACAATGCTGATGTCGCGGGAACAGCCCGAGAAGGGTTCGTGTTCACCGTCGGAACAGGATACAACCTTTATAAGTTCGACGACGACATAATCGGTATGAAAAAGGATGAGGAACGGATTATAACCAAGGAGTATCCTGCGGATTTCGAGATCAAGGAATTCGCAGGCTCGAAGAAAACCATCAAGGTAAAAGTCACCGCGGTGAAGGAAAAACAGCTTCCGGAGATCAATGACGAGCTCGCTCAGGACATAAGCGACAAGTATCAGAATCTCGCAGATCTTGTGGCGGATATCCGAAAGCGGCTCGAAGAGTCGGCAAAAGCGAAGATACGGGAAAGAAACATAGATAAGGTGCTCGACAAAATACTGGAAGGGACGAAGATCGATCTGCCCCGGACCATGGTGCACTTCGAGCTCGAAGGATCGTGGAGAAACTTCGTAGCGAGATCTCGGATGCGCGAACAGGATATAGAAGCGGTCCTCGGTGCGGAAGGGAAGTCCAAGGAACACCTCTACGAAGAATGGAAACCGAGCGCAGAGCGGAATCTGAAGACGCGGATTATCCTCGACAGAATCATCAAAGAAGAAAAAATCGAAGTGTCCGAGCAGGAGATCGAGGATGCGATCAAGAAACAGGCCGAAGAACACGGCATGAAGCTCGAAGAAGTGAAAGAACAGTATTCCAAAAACAATCTCATGAATTATCTGAAAGACGACCTTTTGGACACAAAGGTTTTTGATTTTTTGCTGGAAAACTCGATAATAAAGAAGGGCGAATCCGTGAAATATCTGGACTTGTTCAAGGGAAATCAGTAAATTTTCAGACAAGGTTGTGACATGATTGAGAAGATGAACAATTTGGTGCCGATCGTCATAGAGCAGAGCGGAATCGGGGAAAGATCCTATGATATTTACTCCAGGCTGTT
>CAZWAS010000001.1:54335-70950 GCA_964631915.1 uncultured Spirochaetales bacterium
CGTATTCATCGACGGAGAAATTCACGACGTGAATGCGGATCTCGTGGTCGCTCAGCTTTTGTTTCTGGATGCTCAGGACCCGGAGAAGGATGTGAGCTTGTACATCAACACACCAGGGGGGTCGGTCACCGCCGGTCTTGCCATATACGATACCATTCAGTACATAAAATCCGATGTGCAAACGATTTGCCTCGGCCAAGCCTCGAGCATGGGGGCCCTCCTGCTCACCTGCGGAACAAAGGGAAAACGGTTCGCGCTTCCCTCCTCGCGGATTCTCATCCATCAGCCGTGGGGAGGGGTACAGGGGCAGGCCCGCGATATCGGAATCCAGGCGAGGGAGATGCTCCGCCTGAAGAAGCTCATCATCAGATATTTTGCCGAACATACGGGAAAGAGCGAAGACACGGTGATGGCGGATATGGAACGGGATTACTACATGTCTCCTGAAGAGGCAGTGGAATACGGCCTTGTGGATAAGGTATTCATACGGGGGAGCAATGAACAAGGGGAAAAACGATAGCCTGAAAGTCTGCTCTTTCTGCGGAAAGAGCGCTGATGTGGCCAGAAGGCTCATTGTGGGACCGGGCGTTTACATCTGCGATCAGTGTGTTACCGCGTGCCAGAAAATCCTCGATGATGAAGACAATGCCATTGCAGGAGAATTCGGAGAGGAGATCCCACCTCCGCGGGAGATAAAGGAATTTCTCGATCAATTCGTCATAGGCCAGGATTATGCGAAAAAAGTCCTGTCCGTGGCAGTGTACAATCATTACAAACGAATTTCGCAAAAAAAACGGATTAAGGATGAAGTCGAGATAGAAAAATCCAACATACTCCTCATAGGCCCCACGGGCACTGGAAAAACCCTACTTGCCAAGACGCTCGCGAAAAAACTGAAAGTGCCTTTCGCCATTGCGGATGCGACCACGCTCACCGAAGCGGGATATGTAGGCGAGGATGTTGAGAATATTTTGCTGAAGCTCATACAGAATGCGGGCAACAACATACCCCTTGCTGAACGGGGCATCGTGTACATAGACGAGATCGACAAGATCGCGAGGAAAGGGGAGAATGTATCCATAACCAGAGATGTATCCGGGGAAGGGGTGCAGCAGGCTCTCCTCAAAATCATAGAAGGTACGGACGCGAATGTGCCCCCGCAGGGCGGGAGGAAACATCCGAACCAGGAAATGCTCAAGATAAACACGGATAATATCCTGTTCATATGCGGGGGAGCCTTTGTAGGGCTTGAGCGCATCATAGAAAGCAGGGTGGCGAAACACCCCATGGGGTTCGGAGCCGAGGTGAAGCCGAGAAAAGACAAGGACCTGGTGGAACTGTATTCCCACCTCCATCCGGACGACCTTATCAAATTCGGCCTCATACCGGAGTTCATAGGAAGGCTCCCCATACAAGTGGCTCTGCACGACCTCACGCTCGAAGACCTCAAGCGAATCATCACCGAACCGAAAAATTCGATACTCAGGCAGTATCAGGCATCGCTGAAATTCGACGGTGTGGAGCTCATATTCGAGGAGGAAGCCATCGACGCCATTGCGCAGAAGGCTCTGAAACAGAAGACTGGAGCCAGAGGAATACGGGCGATCGTGGAATCCGCCATGCTCGACATCATGTACGACATACCCTCGATGGAGGGAGAGAAGCGGGTCGTGGTGACTCAAAAAGTCATAGAAGAATCTATAAAACCCGAGATAGTATCCATTAAGAAATCTGCATGAAGCTTTTTTCATCCGTAAAGCATAGTCAGGTCAAACAGGAGTATCCGGTGGTACCTCTGCGCGACCTGATCGTGTTCCCCCATATGGTAGTGCCTTTCTTCGTCGGAAGGAAGGGTTCGATTCTATCGGTCGAAGCTGCCATGAGCGGCGATAGAAAAATATTCCTCGCATGCCAGAAGAACTCGAATCCCGAGCCTCTTGAAGACGATATTCACACCGTGGGAACTGTATCGCACATTCTCCAGCTGCTCAAACTTCCGGATGGAACCATACGCGTTCTTGCGGAAGGAAAACAGAGAGGATGCATAACCCGATTCGTCAGGAAGAAAGAGGAGTATTTTGCCGTAGTCCGGCTTTTCGAGGATCATACCGAGCCGGACAGCACGGTGGCTGCGCTCATGCGTACCATCCACGAGTGTTTCAAGCAGTACGCAGACCTGTACAAGAAAATTCCGGCGGAGGTGTGCGCATCTATAGAAAAGGTGGAAACCCCTGAGAAGCTCGCGGATCTGATCTGTTCGAATGTACCGTTCAAGACGGAAAAGAAGATAGAGTTTCTTTCCCTCGAGGACACGGCCCAGCGCCTCGAGGCAATAGCGGTAGCGCTTGAGTCCGAATTCGAAGTGCTCGCACTCCAACACAAAATAAATACAAAAGTCAAACGGCGGCTGGAGAAGTCCCAGCGGGATTATTTCCTCACCGAACAGCTCAAAGAAATAAATAAAGAACTCGGAAGGGACGCGGAGGATCCGAACGGCATCAAAGAGCTCGAGAAGAAGCTTCACGACAAAAAACTTCCTGAAGAGGTTGCAGCAAAAGCCGATAAGGAGCTCAAACGGCTTGCGCGGCTCCAATCCATGTCTCCTGAAGCAGGTGTGCTCAGAACATACCTCGAATGGATAGTGGATCTGCCCTGGTCCGAACGGAGTCAGGACAACAAGGATATAGGGCTTGCGCAGAAAATACTCGACGAAGACCACTACGATATGGTGAAACCCAAGGATAGGATCCTGGATTTCATAGCCGTGCGTCAGCTCAAGGATAAGGTGAAGGGGCCGATTCTCTGCTTTGTAGGCCCTCCTGGCACGGGCAAAACCTCGCTCGGGAAGTCGGTCGCACGGGCTTTAGGCAGGGAGTTCGTGCGCATGTCCTTAGGCGGTGTGCGCGACGAAGCCGAGATACGGGGACACAGAAAAACCTATGTCGGCGCCTTGCCAGGAAAGATACTCCAATCTCTCCGCAAAGCGAACACGATAAATCCTGTGTTTCTCCTGGATGAAGTCGATAAGATGAGCTCGGATTTCCGAGGAGATCCCGCCTCCGCCCTGCTCGAAGTGCTCGATCCAGAGCAGAACAACAGTTTTATGGATCACTACTTGGAGGTGCCCTACGATCTATCCGATGTCATGTTCATTACCACCGCGAATTCTCTGCACAATATTCCCTATCCGCTGCGGGACAGGATGGAAGTGATAGAAATTCCCGGATACACGGAATACGAAAAAGTCAAGATTGCGGAACAGTTCATCATCCCCAAACAGATAGAGGCGAACGGTCTCGAATGGGCGAAGATCGATTTCAAGACATCCGCGCTTCTGGACATCATACGGAACTATACCATGGAATCAGGCGTGAGGAATCTCGAACGCGAAATTGCGAATGTGATTCGAAAAGTGGCGCGGGATGCCGTGAAAAAAATTCAGAGCACGCAGGGCGGCGAAGGTGTGGAGAATGAAGTTCCGCAGGATTTCAAAGCAGTGATAAGCCGGAATTCCCTGAAGAAATATCTCGGCACTCCGCGATACATAGATCTTCCCATACAGGACGAAACCAGGCCGGGCCTTGCGTATGGCCTGGCCTGGACCGAGTTGGGCGGTATGCTCCTTCCCGTGGAAGTTTCGATCCTCGACGGCACGGATCAGCTCATACTCACAGGATCCTTGGGGGATGTCATGAAAGAGAGCGCGAGGATAGCTTTATCGTTTCTCCGCTCCAATGTCAGAAAGTTCAGCATAGCTGGGGAGTTCGCAAAGCAGAAGGACATACACATCCATGTCCCTGAAGGAGCGATCCCCAAAGACGGGCCTTCCGCAGGCATAACCCTCACCGCTGCCATGATATCCGCGGTTTCCGGCTTCCCTGTGAATCCCGGGTTCGCCATGACTGGGGAAATAACCCTCACCGGCCGCATGCTCGCGATAGGTGGAGTGAAGGAGAAAGTTCTCGCAGCGCACAGATATAAGCGTTCGCATATCCTTCTGCCCGAACCGAACAGAAAAGACATGGAAGAAATACCGAAAGAAGTGGCAGACGCGATCGAATTTTCATTCGCGGATTCCGTCATCGATGCGTTGAAAGTGCTATTCCCTCCGGACCTTTTCAGGTGATCCGTTTTTCTGTATACTGAATTTTCCATATCGTGAACAAGGAGCACCCTATGAAAGTCAATTTGAAAGGAAGATCCCTGCTGACATTGAAAGATTATTCTCCGGAGGAAATCCGCTACCTTCTAGACCTGAGCCATGAAGTGAAGCGGCAAGCGCGCTTCGGAGAGGTAAAGCAGCGTTTTCTAGGGAAAACCCTTGCGCTTCTGTTCGAGAAGCGTTCCACGAGAACCCGCTGCGCTTTCGAGACAGCCTTTGGCGAGGAAGGCGGGTACCCGGTCTTCCTGTCCATTGACGATATACAGCTCGGCTCCAAAGAAACAGTGGAAGACACTGCCAGGGTCTTAGGCCGCATGTTCAGCGCCATACAGTTCAGGGGGTTCAGTCAAAAAACCGTTGAAATTCTCGCACAGTATTCAGGCGTTCCTGTGTACAACGGTCTTACGGACAGTTTCCATCCGACCCAGGCCCTCGCCGATCTCATGACATTCGAAGAGGAGTTCGGTTCTTTCAAAGGGAAAAAGATGTGTTTCGTGGGCGACGGAAGGAACAACGTGGCTCGTTCGCTCCTCGTTGCGAGCGCGAAAATGGGACTCGACTTCTCCATCGTTTCTCCGAAGGAACTCTTCCCCGATGAAGATATCGTGGCTCTCGCACAAGGCTTTGCGAAAGAATCCGGCGCAACCCTATCCATAGCAGCATCGCTTGAGGAAGTGAACGGTGCGGATGCTCTGTACACGGATGTGTGGGCTTCCATGGGCGAGGAAGCGAAGCTCGCAGAGCGCATCAAACTCCTGAAACCCTATCAGGTGAACCAGGATCTGATGGACAGGACAGGGAAAAAGGAGACGATTTTCCTCCATTGTTTACCTGCTGTGAAAGGAAACGAAGTGACGTTCGATGTGATCGAAGGGAAACAGTCCAGGGTCTGGGACGAGGCTGAAAACCGAAAACATACGATCAAGGCTGTAATGCTCGCGACATTGTAACGGCTTTTCCCTGGTAATGGCCTTTGGCCGATTTTCGGTTGGTGTCCTGATTTTCGACTTGTTTTACACTCTAAAAGCATGTATACTTTGAAACGTACTGTGAGTTTTACAGGAGGAGCATCTTGAAAAAGGGAGTTTTCATACTTGTGGCATTGGCCTTGCTGATGGCAGGGGGGCTTCTTTTTGCCGAGGAATCCGAATACTTCGTGAAGACCGTTCCGATCGTGAAAGTGTATCCTCATTCCCTGGGATTCAAAGTGTTGTTTCTGAAGAGCGATCTCTCGTTCGGAAACATCTATGTGCCGTATACCTGGTATGCGAAATCTGGGGGAAAGGCGGAACTCGTGTACGGAACCGAACCCACGATACCCTATATGTCCATTTTCTGGAAAGACGGGAAATTCAGCCATATGAGGCTGTACCTTGAGAAGAATCCTCTTGGCGAATCCTACGGGGTGATCGACAAAAGCGTGGATTACACCGAACAGTTCAAGACGGAAGATATACCGCTCGAATTCTGATGTTTTCTCTCGAAGCACTCCAGAAAGCCATCCGCGAGGAACACCTGGGAGGATGGCTTTTTTTCAATTTTCGCCACAGGGACACGATTTCCGACAGAGTGCTCGATATTCTGCCCACTGTTTCCAATACACGGCCCTGGTATTATTTCGTGCCAGCGGAAGGCATACCGTATAAGATCGTCCATGCAGTGGAAAGCACGATTCTTTCCCATATCCCCGGCAATTCCCTGTACTATTACGCCAGAGAAGAACTTCTGCACCATATAAGCCTGCTTCCAAGGAAGAATATTGCGTGTCAGTTTTCGCCGGATCTGCCCATAGTCTCTTTCCTCGATTATGGCACAGCCAAAACCCTGGAGTGTCTGGGGTTCGAATTGGTGTCTTCGGCTTCTCTCATACAGCGGTTTCTGTCTGTGCTCGATTCCCGAGGAATCGCGTCCCACGAGCATGCTGCCAGAAATTTATATGAAATCGTGCAGAATGTGTGGAAAGGAATCAGCGAATATTTTTCGGATGGGTTTCCGCTTTTCGAAGGAGATGTGCAGGAGTGGATTCTGGAGGAATTCGGATCAAGAAACATGATCACGGATCATGCGCCTTTGGTGGCGGCAGGAAAGCACACTGCGGACCCGCACTATGCTCCTGAAGGAAAAGGCGCCCGATTGGTCAAGAACGACATCGTTCAGTTCGACCTCTGGGCTAAAAACAAGGAAGAGGGCTCTGTGTATGCCGACATATCGTGGGTCGGGTATCTCGGCCTGAAACCGGAAGAACGGTACAGGAAAGTGTTTCAGTCCTTGAAAAAGGCGAGAGATTCGGCAGTCGAGTTTATCCGTACCAGACTCGCTTCGGGGACCCCTGTTACAGGCACCGATGTGGATGAGCATACCAGGGCGTTGCTCGCAGGAGAGGGGTACAAGGACTGGATCAAGCACAGGACTGGCCATTCCATAGACAGGGATGTGCATGGCGCAGGAGTCAACCTCGATTCCGTCGAATTTCCGGACTCGAGAATCATCATGGAAGGATCCTGCTTTTCTGTAGAACCTGGCCTTTATGGCCCTGATTTCGGGCTTCGTACGGAGATAAATGTGTACATTCGGAACGGAAAACCAGTAGTATCAGGGAAAATACCCCAAGAAGGATTTCTCGTGTTCTGAAAAGGTAGGGTTCCGATTTGATAATCCCCCCACAGGTTAAAAAACTCATCGAGGATTCGGATAGATTCTGGATCGTCGGGCACACCGAGCCCGACGGAGACTGCATCGGCTCCCAGCTCGCACTCGCGGGTTTCCTGAAACGGATCGGCAAAAGCGCACGGCTTTTGTCGCCGGGTCCGTTCAAACGGCCCGAAATAGCTGAATACGAACAGCTCTTCCTGCAGAGCACGGGGCTGGATATCACCGAAGGGGTACTCGTCATCGTGGACTGTTCCACACTGGAGCGGATAGACCGGTTCTCCACCCTTGCGGAACGGCTCGGAACGCTCGTGATAGATCATCATGCATCGGGCGATCCTTTCGGCGATTTTCGCCTCGTGGACCCTGCCTCTCCTTCCACAACGCTTATCGTGCAGGACATCATCGAACAACTCGGATATGTTCCCACAAAGGAAGAGGCTGAGCTGCTTTTATTCGGGTTTTGTACCGATACGGGGTTTTTCAGGCATCTTGAATCGGGCACTGCTTCGGTATTTCTCGCAGTATCGAGGCTCGTTGAGGCTGGAGCGTCCCCGAAAAATGCTCATGCGCACATGTATGGCGGAAGAACGATCGGCTCGCGTATGCTCCTTGGAACCATATTGAGCAGAGCCCAGGTACATTTCGGCGGAAAGTTCATCCTTTCGTACGAGACGCTGGAAGATCTTAATGCTTATGGCATGGAAAGCAGGGACTCGGATACGCTGTATCAACTCCTTGTGTCGGTTCAAGGAGTTCAGGCTGTTGCTTTGGTGCGCGAAGAAACGGATACCGTCTGTTCTGTCGGTCTTCGTGCTCCCGGCGATCTGGATGTAGGGGCGATTGCGAAGCGTTTCAGCGGAGGGGGGCACCGTAAAGCTGCCGGATTCCAGTTCACCGGCTCGCGGAAGGAAGTCATCGACCTGCTCATCAACACATTTGAAATCGAGTTTTCTATTTAAAAGACAAATAAGGACATATATTGACTATTCTCTTTTTTTCTGATATCATTTTTTCTCAATAGGATATTGATGATCTATATATTACATACTAGAGATTGTATAGATTAATGTCCTATGTATATCTTTATAAAGGAGAACAAATTATGAGACTATCAAAAATTCTTGCACCAGTCGCAATAGTTGCTATTGTGCTTGCTTTCGTAGCTTGTGCAAAAGTTCCCCAGACTGAAATCGATGCTGCAAAAGCAGCACTCGAAGCTGCGAAGAACGCAGAAGCTTCCGTATATGCTTCCGATTCCTTTGTAGCAGCAGAAAAAGCAGTGGCTGCGATCGACCAAGAAGTGGCTGCGCAGGCAGCGAAGGGCGGAACAGCCAGGAATTACGACGCTGCGAAAAAGCTTGCAGAAGAGGCGAAAGCCCTGGCAGAAAAGGCACAGGCGGATGCAAGCGCTGCAAAAGAACTCGCAAAGAATGAAGTCGGCCAGCTCGTGGCTGAAGTTGCTGCTGCTCTTCCGCAGGCAGAAGAGAGCATCGCAAAGGCTGAAGCTGTAAAAGGTATAAAGGTGGATTTCGCTGCTCTGAAAGCAGAGATGGAAGCTGCGAAAACCGCTGTAGCCGATGCGCAAAAGGATTTCGAAGCAGGAAAGTACGCAGATGCTAAAGCGAAGATCGTCGCTGTCAAGGAGAAACTCGCAGCGGGCGAGGCTACCCTCGCTCAGGCTGTGGAAGCAGCTGCGAAACCCGCAAAGAAAAAATAGGATTATCGTATTGACTGATATCCAGCCCTTTGGTATGCCAAAGGGCTTTTCTATTTTTACGGTAGAACCGTGCGATGCCTGGAATACTTTTCGGAAATTAGTCGTAACCCTGACAAGATGAAGCGAGAATTTTGGACTTTACTGCAGTTTAAGGGACATGCATAGACAAGTATTGACATTTTTCTAAATATTGTATATGATATTATTTAACTAATATTTACCGCAGGGACGGGAGGTCGACACCCAGCCTTGAAGGTTCCTGCACTACTCCACATACCGTAAACAGGGCTTCCGAATGGACTTAAAAATCAGAGATGTTGCAGAATTGCTGCAAGTATCGGAAAAAACCATTTATCGATGGATCAAAGAAAAGACGATACCGGTGTATCAGATCAATCATCAGTACCGTTTCAACAGAGCGGAAATCAATGAATGGATTTTGCGGAACAAGATCAGTGTTTCTAATCGGATACTCGATCTGAATCAAGAAAAGAAACCCGTGAGCCTTGTGAAGCTTTTACAGAAAGGTGGTATTTTCTACAAAATCGAAGGGGAAACCGTAAACGAAATCATCCGCAATGCGGTATACATAATGCCGACGCCGCAGGAGCTTTCCAAAGAGGCGATGATCGCATCGCTTCTGGAACGGGAAGGCATGATGCCGACCGCCATGGGGCACGGCATAGCGTTTCCTCACCCGAGAAACCCTATCATAGCGGATGTGGAAGACGAGTGTATTTTCCTCTGTTTCCTGCATAAACCCATAGACTACGGCGCTATAGACGGAGAGCCGGTACACAGCCTTTTTTTTCTCATCACCGCAAATCCGCGAAGACATCTGGAGATCCTCTCGAAGCTTTCCTACCTCTGTCAGCAGAAAGAATTCATCCATCTGCTGAAATCGCAGGTTCCACGGGGCGAAATTATTTCGTATATCCAGGAACGGGAAGAGGAATGGAAACAGAAAGAGGGGGAGCGTGAATAACTTTCTCATCGGCATAGCCGTACTCCTCGCAGGGAGTGTTGTTTCCCTCTGTGTACCCACCCGGGCGAAGCTTCCTGTTGTCGCTGTGTTCACCGGCGTTGCTGTCGTTTTCACGTCCCTCCCTTCGCTGCAGATACTCTTGGGCGCGGTTCCCGGCTACTGGAGGGAAAACCTGACTGTCTTTTCCCTTCCCTTCCTAGTGGAGGAACAGAGTTTTTCGATAAGCCTGCGCATGGATTCACTTTCGGCTTTTTTTGCGTTCTTCGTTCCGCTCGCGACGTTCGTTTCGAGCCTATACTCCCTTGGGTACCTGAGGAATGAGCCGGAAAGCGGGCGCACCGGATATTACAGCTTCTTTTTTCCCTTACTCGCGGCATCTATGACGCTCCTCACGGTTGTGCAGCATGCTCTTGTGTTTCTTGTGGTGTGGGAGATCATGTCAGTTTCTTCTTTTTTCCTCGTGGGTTACGACAGGGACAAGAAAGAGGTGTTCCACGCATCGATCAATTACATGATTGCCATGCATGTCGGGCTCGTGTTCCTCATCGCAGGGTTTTTGATCCTATATTTGAAAACGGGAAGCTTCGATTTTCGGATGTTCGGACCGGTCTTTCAATCCGGAGGGCTCGAAGGCAACGGCATATTCCTCCTATTCTTTATCGGATTCGGTATGAAGGCGGGTTTTTTCCCCCTTCATACATGGCTTCCCAAGGCTCATCCTGCGGCACCGGCATCTGTTTCCGGGTTGATGTCTGGGGTCATGATAAAAACCGGCGTATACGGCATACTCCGCGTGCTGAATCTATGGCAGACTCCTTCCTTCGGCATGGCGTTATTCATACTCGCGATTTCTTGTATTTCCGCTCTTGTGGGAATCGTATCCGCCATGGCTCAGAAGGATGCGAAACGCATGCTCGCATATTCCAGCGTGGAAAACATAGGCCTTATCGGCATCGGCATCGGCATCGGCATGATCGGCTTGGCCCTGTCCAACCGGTATATGGCTTTTCTAGGATTCGCCGGGGCCCTCCTCCATGTGCTCAATCATTCCCTGTTCAAGGGGCTCCTTTTCTACGGTGTAGGAAATGTGTACAAGCTGACGCATACACGCAACATGGAAAAACTGGGAGGGTTGCTTAAGCACATGCCCATAACGGGGAGTCTGTTCCTCGTCGGTTCCATAGCCATAAGCGGGCTTCCCCCTTTCAACGGGTTCATAAGCGAGTTCTTCATTTACCTCGGATTTTTGGAGGGTGCAGGCTCAGATTCGGTGGGCATCATATTCATGTGTGTACTGGGCATGGCGGTCCTTTCGGTGATCGGAGCGCTTGCGTTATTCTGTTTTTCCAAGGCGTTCTCGGTCATGTTCCTCGGATCCCTGCGAGACAGGTCCATAGAAGAAACCGTGGCGCATACGGATAAGAAAGAAACATTGTTCTCCGTCCTGCCCCTCGTCGTCCTCGCTTTGTCGATCGCGTTTACCGGCTTTCTGCCTGTGTTCACGCTGCCGCTCGCGGCCAGAGCTGCAGGTCTTTTGGCGCAGATTCCCGAGCCGGAGGCTTTTGCGGATCGGATTCTTGCGCCCCTGAGCGGAGTAGCGTATGGTTCCATGATACTCGTAGGTGCGGTCATCCTGCTGTTCGTTCTGCGCAAGGTGTTGCTGTTAGGGAAAAAGGTGAGCGCATACAAGACATGGGATTGCGGATACCAGGCAGGAAGCCCGAGGATCCAATATACGGGCTCCTCGTTCAGCGAATCGCTGTTCGCACTGTTCCGCAGGAGTCCGGGAAAACAAGCAGTGCTCCATAAGCCAGCAGGGTTTTTCCCCAAACGCGGTCTCCTCGTGTTCCGTACTGCCGATGCCTTGGACAAGAGGATCATCAATCCGCTTCTTTCTTTTATGCGAAAATTCCTCGATCTTTTTTCCTGGATACAGAGCGGTAATACGCAGCAGTACCTCATCTACGGGATCGTGTTTCTCGTGGGTGCCATTGTCCTTATTATGGGAGTGCGCTGAATGGAACTCGCTTTGAAGATCGTATTTCTCCTGTCGGTTCCCCTTCTGTTCATAGGCTTGATCAACAGGATCAAATCCTCCTGGGCAGGGAGGAAAGGGCCTCCTATTCTGCAGCCTGTTTTCGACATTGTGAAGCTCATGCGGAAAGGCGAAGTCATAAGCACTACCACCTCGTTCGTGTTCAGGATTGCTCCGTCGGTTGTGCTCGGTACGTCCCTGTGCGCTGCGCTTTTTGTCCCAGTCATAGGGCACAGGTCGATCGTTTCGTTCGATGGCGATTTCATAGTGTTCGCGTATCTTCTCGGCATATCGAGGTTTTTCTCAGTGCTCCTGGCTACGGATACGGGATCGAGTTTCGAAGGCATGGGAGCCGCACGGGAACTGACGTTTTCCGTATTCGTGGAACCGGCTTTCTTCATATTAGTAGGAAGCCTCGCAGCAGCAACAGGGTATGGTTCTTTCCAAAGCCTGCTCGGGCTGTTCGAACGGTCGGGTACGCTCGGATACATCGCAGTAGTACTCGGCGCTGTGGCTTTATTCATCATGCTCCTCACTGAAGGATGCAGGGTTCCAGTCGACGATCCGAACACGCATCTGGAGCTCACCATGATCCACGAGGTGATCATCCTCGATGCTTCGGGCCCTGATCTCGGGTTCATCCTGTATGCATCGGGGCTGAAGATGGTGCTCATCGGATCGATCATCGCCGCACTGCTTACCCCGCTTCATATCGGTCTTTGGCTGAGCCTCGCTGTCTACGTCGGAACGCTGTTGGTGCTCGCATCTGCTGTCGGAACCATCGAATCGCTGTTTCCGAGGTTCAGGATGTCCGCAGTGCCGCAATTCATTTTTCTTATGATGTCATGCGCGCTCGTGGTGCTCGCCGCGTTCCTGATTTTCTATCAGGGAGGAATTCGGACATGAATTTCCTCATTGTTGCATTCGGTGCTGCCATGCTGTTCGCAGCAGGCACGAGTCAGATCGCTGCACATATCAGGATACTCGCATTTCAAGGGCTTGTGCTCTTCGTCATGGTGCTCCTCGATATCAGGAGCCTCGATACTGCGAGTTTCATGTTTCTCGCCATAGAGACGTTCGGTTTTAAAACGATCATAATCCCCGCATTTCTGCGGCGCACTATCAGGACGAACGAGATATACCGGGATGCGGAGCCTTCGATTTCCACTCTCATGTCCCTTATCATCGCGACGGCGCTCTTCGTGCTCGGTTTCCTCATGGCCTTCTGGGCGAATGCCGCAGCCGAGGGGATAAAACCCCTGTACTTCGGCATGTCCGTTTCCGTCATGCTCATCAGTCTGTTCATCATCCTGTCCAGGAAGATGATCATCACCCACATCATGGGGTATATGATGATGGAAAACGGCATATTCCTCCTGTCGCTTTCGGTCGCCCAGGAAATGCCCCTTATCGTGAATATGGGAGTGCTCCTCGACGTGTTCGCAGGCATTTTCCTCCTCGCTGTGCTCCTCAACAGGATACGTGGCACATACGAGGATCTGCATATCGACAGGCTGACGGATTTGAAGGATTGAATATGGTCATACCGGTTTATTTCGTTATCCCGATCCTCCTGCTTCTCCCTGTATATTTTGCAAAGTCAGTGTTGTTTCACAAACTATGCCTCCTGTTTTACGCGGTCGTATTCCTCGGCGTATCTGTGTATTTGGGATTTTATCCGCAGAGCTTCACGGAGTTTTTCGCAGTCGATGCCTTAAACACCCTTTTCCTCGTCATTCTCGCCGTGGTATTCCTCGGGGTCGCCCTATACAATCTCGGCTACGAGCACAAAGAGCCCGAGGGAAGCCCCCACCGCTCCTCCGCGCTCTATACGATGTTTTTCATGCTCTTTGTGTTTTCCATGGCAGGGATGTTTCTCTCCACACACTTGGGGCTCCTCTGGGTATTCTTGGAAGCTACCACCCTGACGAGTTCGTATCTGATCTATGCGAGCAGGAACCGTTCCTCCCTCGAAGCCGTGTGGAAGTACATTTTCATCTGTTCCATCGGCATAGCACTCGCTTTTGTGGGGATCATTCTCATATCCATAGGGGGGCAGGGGAAGCTACACTCGCTTTTCTTCAAAGACCTGTACGAACAGGTTTCGCTCATAACGCCTCTCTGGCTCAAGCTCTCATTCGCGTTCATGCTTCTCGGGTTCGGAACCAAGATGGGGCTTTCCCCGGTGCACGCCTGGCTTCCGGATGCGCATTCGGAAGCTCCTTCCCCTGTGTCGGCCATGCTTTCGGGCACGCTTTTGAATGTCGCATTGTTTGCAATGCTCAAGGCATATCGGCTCATGCAGCTCGCGGGACTTTCCGATTTCGCGCGGATCCTTATGCTCGTTATGGGTCTTCTCTCCCTTCTGGTAAGCGCGGTGTTCGTGATCCGCATCGGCAATTACAAGCGGATGCTCGCATATTCCTCGGTCGAAAATATGGGCATTATTAACCTTTCCGTTGCAGTCGGTGCGTTTCCTGCGGCCCTCCTGCATACGCTCGCCCATTCCCTGTCCAAAGCCTCCTTTTTCTTAAGTGCAGGCAATATACTCCACATGTTCAAGACCAAGGATTCCCGCTTGGTTCGCGGTCTGCTCGGCGTGCGGCCCCTCACCGCCTGGCTCCTGATAATTTCCTTTCTGGCCCTTTCCGGATTTCCCCCTTTCCCGGTCTTTTTCAGCGAGTTTTTTACGGTGAAAGCGTTTTTTGCAACTGGGCATGTGTGGGTCGCTGTGCTGTTTTTCCTGTTTCTCACAATCGTGCTTTTCGGCATGGGTCGGACCGTGTTCAGAATGTGTTTCGGGTCTCCTCCTGCAGAAGCGGAAAAAATCAGCAAACCCCATGCGCTTATGTATATTCCTCAGATTCTTTTTCTCCTTCTGCTGTTCACCGTATTCATTCCAGGTCCTGTGCAGAACCTGCTCCAGGCGGCAGGAGAGTCCTTCGCTGCTGCGAATCATTGAGAGGACGAAGTATGGATTGGCTCATTTTAAAGAATGCGAAAGCGGTGAAACTTAAGGATATCCCGGAGTACGATATCAGGAGCATGAGGGAGGATATTATAGCGCAGTGCTTGGCGGGAAAGCGTATTGTGTCTTTCTACGCTGCGGAACTCAAAAAGGTTCCGTACCTTTTCTCCGTGCTGGCCGACGATGATGATTCTAGGCTCTACGTTGCGCGTGCCTCTTTAAGCGAAGTGAAATCCTACCCTGCGATAACCCCCGAAGTCCCTGCATTGCACATGTTCGAGCGGGAACTGCACGAGCAGACTGGCATTGTGCCGGAAGGCCATCCCTGGCTGAAACCGGTCCGTTACTCCTTCGACCGGGCGGACAGCAAGAAAGCGGTCGAAGGCCATCCTTTTTTCCCCATGGAAGGGGAGTCCGTTCACGAGGTCGCAGTAGGACCAGTTCATGCAGGGGTCATAGAACCGGGACATTTCCGGTTCATGTGTCACGGCGAAACGGTGTACCACCTCGAAATACAGCTCGGGTATCAGCACAGAGGCATGGAAAACCTGCTCAGAAGCCGGAACCCTCTACTCCTCCCCAGACTCGCCGAGTCCATTGCAGGAGATACGGTCATAGGACACACTGCCTGCTCGGCAAACATGGTGGAGGCTCTCGCGGGCATGGAAATACCGAAGCGGGCCCAAGCCATCCGAGGAATAGCACATGAGCTGGAACGTGCCGGAGTCCATATCGGAGACCTGGGCGCGATCTGCAACGATGTCGCATACATGATCGGGAATGCCTTTTTCGGAGCCAGGCGAACTCTCGTCATCAATACCACGCTCGCGTTGTGCGGAAGCAGATTCGGTAGGGGACTCATCTCCTTCGGAGGCGTGCAGTTCGATATCGACGGCGAATTGAAAGAAGAAATGAAAAAAACACTTTCCAAGGTGGGACACGATGTGGAACTCATGAGCGGCGCCATGCTCGCGAACCCGGGAGTCATAGCGAGGCTCGAGAAGACCGGAATTGTGGATACTGAAACTGCGCAGAGGATTGGCATGGTCGGCATGGCTGCACGGGCTTCCGGCATATCGGTGGATGTCCGCTCCGATCATCCCTATGGCATATACCGATCTTTTCCTGTGCACAAGATCACCATGAAAACGGGGGATGTATTCGCCAGGACGTACCTCAGAATAGCGGAGATAAGCCAGTCCTTGCGCTTTATTTCCGAAACACTGGAACGGTTGCCGGAAGACGGAATCTCTGTTCAGCCCCAGCCGTTCATGAAAGAGGGATTCGCCGTTTCCATGGCCGAAGGATGGCGCGGCGAAATTGTTCACGCTGGTATAACGGACAGGGCTGGAAATCTCGTTCACTATAAGGTTAAGGACCCATCTTTCCAGAATTGGTTCGGCCTCGCGTTGGCTGTACGCGATAACGGAATTTCGGATTTTCCGCTCTGCAACAAGAGTTTTAATCTTTCCTACTGCGGGAACGATCTGTGAAAAAGGATACACCATGATCGATATAATCCGTGTAAGACTGAATCAGGGTTATCAGGCTATCCGCGACGTGAGAAAGGCGAAGGTCCATTCCCGCTTCCGCGGTTTTCCCATACTCGATCAGAATTACTGCACCTCGTGCGGCGCCTGTGTGGAGCTCTGCCCGAGCTCTGCTATAACCATCGATCCCCTTGCGATAGATCTCGGAGCCTGCGTATTCTGCGGAAACTGCGAACGGGTGTGTGCAAAGAAATCCGTGCGGTTCACCAATGCTCACAGGCTCGGAACGGACACGAGGGAGCGGCTTATCGTGCGGCCCGGTATGTGTGCAGAGGAGTTCGAGAAAAGCGCTTTCGGAGTGCGGAACGAGATCCGAAGCCTGTTCGGCCGTTCGCTCAAGCTCAGGTCCGTATCCGCAGGAGGCTGCAACGGGTGTGAGATGGAGCTCAACGCGTGCACGAACGTAAACTTCGACATGGGACGTTTCGGCATAGACATCGTGGCTTCTCCCCGCCATGCGGACGGAATCGTCATAACCGGCCCTGTGAGCGAAAACATGGCAAAGGCGCTCGAAGATACCTACCTTTCGGTTCCCGAGCCGAAGAT
>CAZWAS010000002.1:0-6775 GCA_964631915.1 uncultured Spirochaetales bacterium
CGAGTTGGTTCATCGGGCTGATTTCGTCCTTCCCCTACGTATCATATTTTTTCATTTTCGCGGGTAAGCAGCTCGTTCCTCTGATCGGAACCGTACGGTTGTTCGGGATCAGCTGGTTCGTTCGCTACATTATGATCATACCGATCGCGTTTTCTCCACTCATGGTAAGCAGGGGGAATATGGTAGGCGCTTTTGCGCTCATGGTTATCGGTCTTTTGGGGTTTCAGGCGGCACGGGGCGTAGGAATCGTAGGCAATAATCCGATACTGGGAGAAGTCTCCTCCGGCAAGGACAGAGGATCCTATATAGCTCGTACTCACATCATTACCCATATCGTTTCGATCTTGACGGGAATATGTATTATACTATTTCTCGGCAGCGATGCTCCGCTTTCGAGGTATCTGTATTTCATCCTTGCAGGTATCGTCATAGGGTTTATGGCTTCCGGCATACTCTTCCGCCTTCCCGAACCGCCTTCGTCCAAGGAAGATTCTTCGAAAGGGCTCATCAAGAGTTTTGTCGTTGCATGCAGGCGCCGCCCGTTCCGCGTATATATTGCAGTTACCGCTGCCCTGTTTTTCCTCACCGGCATGGCCAGACCCTTCATCATCGTATTTGCAAAACAGGTCTTTCTCCAGCCAGACAGGGTTGTCGTGTTTTTCACGGTCGTCGGCTCTTTCGGTGCGGTTTCCATGGGGCTTCTTTCGCGATTTCTGATCGACAGATTGGGTCCGAAACCCATGTATATACTTTTTGCTGGTTTTTTCGCTGTGAGCCTCGTCGTCGCATTCGCCATGCCGAAAGCCGGGCCTGTAGGAACCCTCATCTATTTAAGCCTTCTGTTCTATCTTCTTACTCTCGGAGCGAACGGCGTGGAGAATACTGCGCAGACATATTTCTTCAATAGCGTCGAAGCCGGAGAATCCGTGAATCTCGGCATCGTGTATTCCCTTGCTTTAGGAGTCATGGGCACACTCGGTTCCGTTTTCGGAGGATTCTTCATAGACTGGCTCTCTCTCTTTTCCAATAACATCTCCCTCGTGTTCAGAATATTCTTCGCAGTGCTCGTGGCAGGTACGATCCCCGTACTCATATCCATGTCGCGACTGAAAACATTCGGCTCGTATTCGATAAAAGACGCCTTGGAGATACTGTTTTCGCCGAAAGATCTGCGGGCCATCATGCTCATGAACAAACTCGAGCGGGTAAAGGACGAGGAGGAAGAGCAAGAAGTCATCAAGGCGTTGGGAGATTCGCAGTCGGAACTTCCCATAGATGTGCTACTGCAGAAGATGAAATCCCCCAGGTACAGCATACGAGCCGAAGCGCTCCATGCTCTCAGGAATCTTCCGTTGGGAGACGATGAAGATGCGGTCAACGCCCTCATAGAAGAAGTGAGGCAGCATCCGTTCACCACTGCGTACATCGCAGCGGAAATGATAGGAGAAAAGCGCCTGGAGAGGGGGCGTGAAGTGTTGCTGAAATCCCTGTCCTCGGAGGACTACCTTTTGCGCTCGGAAGCCATGCTCGCGCTTGGGAGGCTCGGAGAAAAGCAGATCATTCCCGAGATAGAGAAAGTGCTGAAGGAATCGGACAATCCCCATACGCTGATACATGGAGCAGCAGCGCTCCATGCTCTGGCGAGCGTGTCGTCCATCCCGGTGCTCCTTGAGGTGCTCCGCAAGGAGAATCCCCCTCCTTTCCTGCGCGATGAAATCATTCTGTCCATAAGCGGCATCCTCGGCATGGACGCTTGGTTCTACCCGTTCTACACCTCCTTTCTTGAGAATTTTGAAGACGGAATCGACCGTCTGAAAGATACGGTCAAGGAAACCGTGAAAGAAGGTTTCGATGCAAAGCATGCGTTGCTTATGGATTCTTTTTCCCGGCTGAAAGACGACAAAGAAGGATTCGGGCTTTTGATAACGAACTATTGTCGAACTGCGTTTCCTTCGGAGTTCGGCTCTTTTCCTTATTCGATCCTCTGCTCCGCCGCCACGGATCCTCAGCTCAATCAGTTTATCCGCCTCAGGTTTTTTCTCGCGGCTCTGGCGGTGTGGCTTACGATAAAGGGGAAATAGCCTGCGCTTGGCGTTTCCGGTGTCCGCTTCTTTGTAGCCCGCTCCCTGTTACGCAGCATCGTCATGTAGCAACCGAGTTATGGAATCTGCCATGGAACGCAGGATGAGCCAACAGGAGGTGGCACCCGCATCGAGGGTACCCCGCGAGCGTTCTCCGAGGCGGCTCGCCCTTCCTATTTTCGCCACCATGTCCTTCGTGGATTCTTTTCCCCTTTCTGCGGCCGTGGATAGCTCAGCCAGCGCTTCCTTGAAACTTTTACCTTCCGCATTCGCCCGACAGAAAGACTCCAGGGCCGGTATGAGGGTATCGAGGAGGCTCTTATCTCCCTGTTTTGCATTCCCCAGCGCCTGCACCGCATCCGTAGCGGTCTTCAGCATATCGGCAAAAAGGGGCGCGTCGATTTTTTCCTTGTCTTTGCTCGTTTTTGCGAGTTCCTTGAAAAACGTCCCGTAGAGGGGCCCCATGGAGCCGCCTATCTCCATGACGAGAATTTTCCCGAGCAGCTTGAACGCCTCCGACATGGAAAGTTTCTCCGCACCCATGCGTTCTCTGCATAGGGAGAATCCCTTGTTCATGTTAATGCCGTGATCCCCGTCTCCGATCGCACCGTCCACCTCGCTCAGGAAAGCGGTATTTGCAATGATGGTTTCGATGAGATCATGCACTATGATCTGTCCTTCGGTGTTGAGAAAATACTGCATGGCTTTTACTCTCTGCACTGGGTCAGGCCCATGGATACAGCGTCCAGATCGACGAGTTCTTTCAGCTCCTTGTCGACTTTCATAAGCGTAAGGGTCACCCCCATCATTTCCAGGCTGGTGAAAAAATTGCCGACATAGGGGCGGTATATGTGTATGCCCTTTTTCTCGAGGACTTCGGCCACGCGGTTGAAGAAGATATACAGCTCCATGACGGGAGTTGCACCCAGACCAGATACGAGCACGACCACTTCGTCGTTTTTCTGGAAGGGAAGATCGGGCAGTATCACGTCGAGGCACATATCCGCCATTTCGTCAGCAGGTTTGAGATTGTCGATTTTGATGCCCGGTTCGCCGTGATGGCCGATGCCGACTTCCATCTTGCCCGGATCGATTTTGAAGTTCGGCTTTCCCACTGCAGGGATGGTACATGGCGTGAGGCCGATGCCTATACTCCTGGTGTTGTCTATGGCCTTCTGGGCTGCTGCTATGACTTCATCGAGGCTGCCGCCTAAAGCTGCCTTTGCTCCGCCGACCTTCCACATGAGCACCTCGCCTGCAACTCCGCGTCTTTTGTTGCGTTCCGTCTTCGGAGCGGAGGGAACATCGTCGTTTGCAACGACCGTTTTTACGGTGATACCTTCATCCTCGGCTTCCTCGATCGCCATTTTCACATTCATGTTGTCGCCCGCATAATTGCCGTATAGACAGGCGACTCCTTTACCCGCATCCGCTGCTTTGAATGCGTCGAAAAAGGCTTTCGCAGTCGGCGAAGAAAAAATCTCTCCGACCGCAACGGCATCGACCATATTCCTTCCTACATACCCGATGAAGGCGGGCTTATGGCCTGAACCCCCACCCGTGACGATTCCCACCTTGTTCGGTACGGGAGCAAATTTATACTTGACGACCCTCGGATTATCGGTCGGGGCTATTCGGTTGGGATGGGCTTTTACAAAACCCTTCAGCATGTCCTCAACGACGTTCATGGGATCATTGATGATTCTTTGCATTTCGATTATCCTCCGCGATGCGTGATGCATTCATTGTATGGTGAAACCGCCGTCTATGACAAGGTTTTCCCCTGTGATCATGTCCGTGGCGTCCGACGCGAGGAAGAGCGCACATGCAGCCACTTCTTCAGGATAACCGAATCTTCCCACGGGAATTTTCTTTTTCATGGCTTCGCCCACTTCTCCCGCCCATGCCTTGCGACCGAGCTCGGTCAGGATGACGGTCGGAGAAATCGCATTTACGTTTATGCCGAACTCCGCCCATTCCGCTGCAAGAACTTTTGTCAGACCGACGACGGCAGCTTTGCTTGCGCAGTATGCTGCATGTTTATCTAGAGCTATGAAGCTCGCCTGAGAAGCGAGGTTTACGATTTTTCCGTACCGGTGTTTGATCATTTCCCTGCCGACCCGCTGAGAGACCATGAAAACCGCCTTGAGGTTTATAGCCATGGTTCTATCCCAATACTCCTCGGGCAGGTTTTCGGCATCGTCCAGCAGCACGATACCCGCGTTGTTTATGAGTATGTCTATTCTCCCGAAATGGGTGATGCTTTTTTCGACCACCGTATCGATATCCGCCGTTCTGGTAAGGTCGGCTTTGATCGACAGTGCTTTTCTTCCTGCGAGCTTCACGGATTCCTCAGTGCCCTGCACTTCGTCGCTCATGTCAACCAGGATAAGATCTGCCCCTTTTTCCGCGAACAAGATGGCGATCGCCTTTCCTATCCCTTTCGCAGCTCCCGTTATCAGGGCGGTTTTTCCCGCTAATCCGAAATTTGTATCGAAGCCTTTGAACTCCATGTGACTCCCCCTCGTAAAAAAGGGGTATCCGCTTGAGGACACCCCCGAAACATCAGCGCGTGGTAAGCGCTTTTCTCTGCTCGAGCAGTTTGTCTACATTGTCGAGCGTAATGGGTACCCAGGGAACATTGTATGTTTTCTGCATGGATGATCCCCATTGAAGGTCAGGAGAGTTCCAGCATTCCGCCTTTGGTTTATAGGATTCACCTATAAGAGCTCTCAACGCGAGGTCCAGAGCTCCCTGTGCCTGACCGGTAGCGTCCTGCAGGATGCTCACCATTTCGTCGTTTTTTACCGCAAGCATAGCGTCGGTAACGCCGTCTATGCCTGCTATGGCGAAGTCTTTTACATTGCGCCCTGCGCTCTTGATGGCTTGGATTGCGCCCAACGCCATTTCATCGTTCTGACCTATGACGCCCTTGATCTGACCTGGATATGCGTTCAGCCAGTTCTCCATGAGGCTCAGTGCTTCCGCGCGGGACCAGTTGGCGGTTTTCATTTCCAGAATTTTTATATCGGGATAGTTCTTTAATGTTTCGAGATTACCCTTTCGTCGTTCGATTTGGGCGGACTGCCCGATCGGTCCTTCTATGATGACGACATTGCCTTTACCGCCGAGTTTCTTTGCAACAGCCTCTGCTTCCATACCGCCGCTTTTCACATCGTCGGAACCGATGTACGAGGTAAGCTTGTCGCTGTTCACCCGCGTGTTCGAACCGATGACGGGGATTTTCGCCTTGTATGCTGTTTCGACTGCTGCAGCGCCTGCCTCTATGTCGATCGGAACGAACAGGATCGCATCGTAGCCCTGAGTGACCATGGTTTCGAACTGACTCTGCTGAACCGAAGCGTCGTACTTGCCGTCGAAAACGGTGATCTTGACCATGCCGCTTACGACATCAGGATGCCGTTCCAGCGCAGTAGTCCACAGCCGCATGTATTCGGCCTTGAGGCCGTATACCGCTGCTCCGATCTTGTATGTCTTCTTGGCTTCCGCGCCCTTTTCTCCCTGGGCGCCTGCGAAGACCTGTCCTGTGAAGATAGCCGCTAAGGCTATGAGCAGGATCACTGTGAGAAATCTTTTCATCGTTTCCCTCCATTTTGTGGTTCATGCATCATACCGATGCATCGCATATAATTGAGCGGTACCTGCCGCATCAATGCCTCACGTCACTCTTTCCCTTTCCTGAACGAATCCAGAAGCACTGCGCCGATGATAATGGCTCCCTTGATGACCTGTTGGTAGTACGAAGATACGCCGAGGAGATCCAAGCCATTGTTGATGACGCCGATGATGAGCGCGCCGAAAAGCGTTCCCACGAGAGAGCCCTGGCCCCCCGAGAGGCTTGTGCCTCCTATGACAACTGCGGCTATCGCATCGAGTTCATAGGACTGTCCCGCCTGAGGCAGCCCTGCAGTGGTGCGGGCTGTGAGAATGAGCCCTCCCAGAGCTGACAGAAGGCCGCTTATCACGTATACGATGAATATGATGAACTGAGTGTTCACGCCCGATATCCTGGCGCTTTTCTCGTTTCCGCCTACCGCATACACGTATCTGCCGAAGCGGGTCCTGTACAAGACGATCCACGCTATCACGAACACGATTGCGAATATAATGACTGGAACAGGAATGCCCAGGATGACGCCCTGTCCGATGTACAGAAAGGATTTGTCGATGTTGGGGATCGGCATGCCGTCCGAATAGATGTACGTGAATCCGCGCGCCATGGACAACATGCCGAGCGTGACCACGAAGGGGGGCACTTTCCAGCGGGCGATGAACAAGCCGTTCACCGCTCCGAGCACTATTCCCGCCAGGATGCTCAGGAGCAATGCCACGTAGAGTGGATAGAGCTGCCCCCGGAACGCCACGCTCGAAAAGCTGGCTCCCATGACTCCGCAGAAGGCGAGGATCGATCCGACCGAAAGGTCGATGCCGCCGGTGAGGATCACGAAGGTCATGCCGATGGACAAAAGACCGTTGATCGACGTTTGCCTGAGAACGTTTATAATATTACTCGGCTTCAGGAAAAAAGGATTGGCGAGGGCCAATACCGCACACATGAGAAAGAACACGATCACAATGCCGTAATCGGCGAACACTTTCAGAAGGACATCTCTGGGCCGAGGTTCCCTTGCAGCGTCTTTCAATTCATTAACCATACAACCTCCTCTCCTTAC
>CAZWAS010000002.1:6804-31611 GCA_964631915.1 uncultured Spirochaetales bacterium
CTCTCCGACGATTTTGCCGTTTTTGAACACTATGATCCTGTCGCTCATGCCCAATACCTCGGGCAATTCGGAAGAGATCATGATAACTACGTTTCCCTGTGCTGCGTATTCGGACATGAACTTGTATATTTCTCGCTTTGCCCCAACATCTATGCCTCGCGTGGGTTCGTCGAGAAGGAGAATAGCCGGTCCTGTGACGACCCACTTGCCGAACACGACTTTCTGTTGGTTTCCTCCGCTTAAATTTTTCACGAGCTGGCGCGTGGTTGGGGTTCGTATTCCGAGGAACCTCACCGCTTCTTCCACCTTCTCTGTTTCCTTGCGGCGGTCGATGAATAGGAACTTGGTCAGTTTCCGCAGGGACGGAAGGGATATGTTGTCCCGTACGCTCGAGCTTAAAAGGAGACCGCTCGTTTTGCGATCTTCCGTGACGAGGGCCATACCTTTTTCGATGGCGTCTTTGGTCGAGCGGATTTTGACTTTTTTGTTCAGAATGAACAGTTCGCCTCGGTCGGGTTTCTCGTTACCGAACAAGGAATCGAAGAACTCGCTTCTCCCCGAACCCATGATGCCAAATATCCCGAGTATCTCGCCTTTTTTGACCGAGAAGCTCACGTCTTCGAACTTCCCTTTTCTGCTGTAGTTCTTGATCGTGAGCATGTCTTCGGCGAACGGTACATTGGTTTTTATGTATTCCTCATCGAGCTTTCTTCCGATCATGAGGTTGATGAGACCGGGGCGGTCAATTTCTATGCGGTTTACCGTCGCAATATACTTTCCATCCCTGAAGACCGTTATCTCGTCTGCGATGGTGAATATCTCCTTCATGCGGTGCGATATGTAGATTATTCCCTTGCCTTTGCTCTTCAAAAGACGGATGACTTCGAAGAGCTTCTCTGTTTCTTTCTCTCCGATCGCAGAAGTTGGTTCGTCCATGATGATGACATCGGAATCGTACGATATCGCTTTTGCTATTTCCGCAAGCTGCACCTGAGCGAGGCTGAGATACTTCATCTTTTTTTTGGGATCAATATCTACGTTGAGTTGTGCGAGGAGTTCGGATGTCTTGCGGTTGAGCTTCTTGTAATCTATGAAGACCTTGTTTTTCGTGTCCTCTCTTCCGAGGAAAATGTTTTCTGCCACAGTCATCTCAAGGACGGGCTGTAATTCTTGTTCTATGATGGATATACCGGCATGCAGGGCCTGTTTCGGCGCAGTGAAATCCACTGGTTTCCCCTTGTACAGTATTTCTCCCCCGTCCTTGCGATGGATACCCATGAGTATGTTCATGAATGTAGATTTGCCTGCTCCGTTTTCTCCGCATAACGCGTGAACCGTCGCCCGTTTCAACGTGAAAGAGACGGATTCCAGCGCCTGAACTCCGGCAAAACGTTTCGAGATTCCTTTTGCCTCCAAGAGGATTTCGTTTTCCACGCGCATCCCTCCACAAGTCAATGCAGATATAATGCAAAAATCGTACCAAATTCTGAAATTACACGACGATTTGTATCTCTCTGTCCGGTAAAGAATTATGACTTCCATATTATTTTCCTTGACAATACGGAAAAATCGCTCCTACAATGGATGTGTATTTTTTGAACACTGGCGCGATAGGAGTGTTCAAAAAGAGGACATTATGAAAGGGAATTTGCTAATCGTCGACGACAAGGAAAAATTGTACGAAAGCCTCGCTCAGATATTCGAACCGATCGGGTATAAGACATTCTACGCACGAAATACGCGCGAAGCCATATCCGCTTTCCGCGAAAACTCCATTCACGTCGTGCTTCTCGACATCATGCTCGGCGAAGAAAGCGGACTCGATTGCTTGAAGAAACTCAGGAAGATCAACAAGAACATTCCGATCATCATGATAACGGGATACGCTTCGGTCGATTCGGCAGTCGAATCCATGAAGTTGGGCGCTTACGATTATGTCAAAAAGCCACTCGATTTCGAGCGTCTCCTGAAAATAATCGAAAATGCGATGAAACTGTCTTCCTTGAGCGAGGAGAATGAAATTCTGAAAGACAGAATCATGGAGTTTTCGCCGAAGATTTGTTTTGTCGACAAGCGCATGATCGAACTCCATGAACGTGCGAAGAAACTTGCAGCTACCGAGCTGCCCATTCTTATAGTGGGGGAAAATGGTACGGGCAAGGAGATGCTTGCCGATTTCATTCATGCGAATTCGATGCGGAACACGAGGAAGATGCAGAAGATAAACTGCGCATCGTTTCCCGAAAGTCTTCTCGACAACGAGCTGTTCGGACATGAGAAAGGAGCGTATACCGGCGCTGATTCGCTGTTTCAAGGAGTTTTTGAGCGGGCGAACAAGAGTACGCTTTTTCTCGATGAAATCGGCGATATGCCGCTGTCGATTCAATCGAAGATTCTCCGAGTTTTGCAGAACAACGAGGTGCGACGACTAGGAGGAAAGGAGACGCTCACCATAGACGTCAGGTTCATCGCTGCTACGAATAAGAACCTCGAGGAGATGAAACGGAACAATCAATTCCGCGAAGACCTTTACTATAGACTCAATACGGCAATCATCTCCATCCCGCCGCTCCGCGAACGGAAAGATGATATTCCGGTTCTCGCCGATTTTTTTCTCAAGGAATATGCTGCAGCGAATTCCCTGAACAAAAAGTCCCTTTCGGATGCAGTCATCGATGTTCTCATGTCTTACCACTGGCCCGGCAATGTGCGGGAGCTGAAGAACACTATAAACTATGCTTGCGCCATCAGTACCGGAGACGTCATAGGAGGGGAAGATCTTCCGCCGTTCTTCAATAAAATCGAAGCGGTGGAGACGGCCGGCAATATTAGAGAAGAGATGGAAAAAATGCTCATCATCAAGACACTTCAAAAAATGAATTACAACAAAAGGAAGGCGGCCGAGCTGCTCGATATGAGTAGGAATACATTATACAGCAAGTTAGAGAAATATGGGATTCTATAAAAACGGCGGGAACAAAGAAGACGGCGAGCTCCTCAGGTTGAGGCACATCATGCTCGACTATGGCCAGGTCAAGGCGTTGAGGGATATCAATCTCTCCGTGCACAAAGGAGAAGTGCATGCCATAGTAGGCGAGCACGGAGCGGGAAAATCGAGCCTCGGCATGATCATAAGCGGTTTATTACGCCCCAAAGGCGGTGAAATCCTTTACAAAGACAGAGAGTACGACTATTTCGGCATAAAGACAGCCTTGCGTTCCGGCATCCGGATGGTGTATCAGCAGAACCTCCTCAACGAATATTTTACCGTAGCTGAGAATATTTTCTATACAGACAGGAAAGTGAACCGCTTTTCATTCAAGAACCACCAGCGCATGGTCACGCATACGCAGAAGCTGTTGGCGCAGTACGGATTCGAAATCGACGCTTCCGCACGATTGAAATCCTTAAGCCTCTCCGACAGGACAGTCGTCGACATACTGAAAAATTTGCACACTATGCCGGATCTGCTCATCCTCGACGAATCCTTGGAGAAGTTGTCGAATACTGCCCTCAACAAAATTACTCAGCTTCTGCGTGATTGCAAAAAAAAAGGCATGACTATATTGTTCATAACGCACAGGATCGACGACATATACAACTTTGCCGACAGGGTAAGCATAATAAAAAATGGCGAAGTTCTTATAACGGATGAAGTGAAGAATATCGACAAGATCACCCTCATACGGATGACATACACGCAAATCGCGAAAGACGACCAATACGAGAAAGTCAATAAAGAGTTTTACCATTTCCTGAAGTACAATGAGGCGATTCTCCAGCACATGCCGATCAACCTCATCGTGGTCGACAGCGAATACAACATAAAGATGGTGAACGAATACTGCAAGAAATATTTCAATCTTGCGGACAAAGCGTATGTCAATCTTCCGCTTTCGAATTTGTTCGCAGCTCCGAATGAAAATGTGTATAGACTCATCCAGGATTCCCTCACTGGAAAACAAGGGTCCTTGTATCAGGTCCAGATCGAGCTGAAAAACAGAGTTTCGGTGAACAACCTACTCACCTATCCTATACAGGACGGCGATTTCGTCATAGGACATGTGATCATCATCAACGATGTCACCGATTTTTCCATGCTGCAGAAACAGCTTTTCCTGTCGGAAAAACTTGCTTCGGTCGGTCTGTTGGCTGCAGGAGTGGCGCATGAGATAAATAATCCTCTTGAAATAATTTATAACCATCTTAGCTACATCAAATATAATTTCAATAACCAGGACCTTCTGCGAGTCGTGACGAATCTGCAGAACGAGGTTTCGAGCATTTCCAATATTGTAAGCAACCTCGTCAGTTTCTCTCCGAATAGCCAAATATCAGTTGAAAATATTAATGATATTATACATGATATTCTCAATCTTATAAAATACAACGCCAATTACAAGCATATTCGCATCGATTTTGAGACTACATCGGAAGAGATCCTTATTTCCGCGAACAAGAACGAAATACGCCAGGTTATTCTGAATCTGCTGAAGAACAGTTTCGAGGCGATGCCCGACGGAGGCCTCATTACCATCAGCACGCGCAGAGACGAAACTGGCAAACAGCCGACCGCGGAAGTCGTTTTCCGAGATACAGGACCAGGTATCGGAGAAGAGAATATGAGCAATATATTCATGCCGTTTTTTTCCACCAAAAAAGGAGATAAAAACAATCTCGGTCTGGGTCTTTCCATAAGTTATGCGATTATCGAACGGTATGGAGGGGAGATCAGAGCGGCGAACCTGCCAGACAGGGGGTGCCAATTCACCATCCGCATACCGCAGCTGCTGGCGCAAGCGAGTTGAAGACCGGCAAGGCAGTTGACAAGGTCGCCGTATGGTGTACAATGCGACACCGTACGAAGGGAAAACCGCAGAACAGCCGGTTGAATCGACTGACGAGGAGTTGGATTTATGAAAAAAATAGCTATAGGATGTGATCCCAATGCATCGGATTTCAAAAAGAAGTTAATAGAATATATCGGCAGCCTGAATTACGAATGCGAAGATTACGGAAGCGACGATCCGATTTACGCAAATACCGCCTTCCGCGTAGCCGAAGCTGTGGCAAGGGGAGTCCACGACAGGGGTATTCTGCTCTGCGGGACCGGTATCGGCATGTGCATAGCGGCGAATAAAGTCAAAGGAGCCTATGCTGCTCTGGTGTCGGATGCGTATTCGGCCGAGCGGGCCCAGAAGAGTAATAATGCGAATATCATAACTCTGGGTGCCCAGACTGTAGGCATCGAGCACGCCAAGGTTCTGGTGAAGACTTGGCTCGCAGCGCAGTATGTGGATGGAGAACGGTCGGCCCCGAAGGTCAAGAGAATCTGCGAGTACGAAAACGAAAAGCACTCGTGAGAGTGCTTTTTTTCTGATCATCGTGGATATCCTCCATATCTAACCGCACGCCCCCGTCTTTACACTTTTTTTACGTCAATCACCTCGTTTTTTAGACCGTTTTAACACGATCCTCGGTATGCTTTATGCAGCTGAGAGGATGTTTATGGATATTGTATTTCTGTCGATCGCTCTCTGTTTCTTCGTCTTCTCCGGCTGGCTTTTCTACCGCGCGGGCAGGCGGTACAAGAGCAGGAGGAAAGAATCGTGATGTGGCTGTATGCGACGATGTCCACGCTCGTGCTTTTGTTGTTTGTCTACCTTTTCGACAAACTGTTCAGAGCGGAAGACCTATGATTCTTGGCGTTGTCCAGATCGTTTTTTACATCGGCTGTATTCTGTTTTTCACGAAGCCTCTCGGTGCGTACATGCAGAGGGTGTACGAGGGGAATGCCGGTTTCATGGAAAAGCTGATCGGTCCTCTAGAAAGGTTTTTGTACAAGGCTTCGGGGATAGATCCGGATGAAGGGATGAGTTGGAAGGAGTACGCCTTTAACCTGCTCTTGTTCAATTTCTTCGGCTTCCTCCTTCTCTACGGTCTGTTAAGGCTTCAAGGTATACTGCCGCTTAACCCGGAAGGGTTCGGCCCTTTGGCTCCACACACTGCGTTCAACGCTGCAGCGAGCTTCACTTCCAATACGAACTGGCAGTCCTATTCCGGCGAGGCTTCCGCGAGCTATTTGACCCAGATGATGGGTTTTTCCGTTCAGAACTTTCTTTCCGCGAGCACTGGCATGACTGTGCTCGTCGCATTCATACGGGGATTCACGCGGAAGACCAGCGGTGAAACCATAGGCAATTTCTGGAAGGATCTCGTACGGGGGGTACTCTACATCCTGCTTCCCTTGTCGCTCGTGCTCGCAACAGCGCTCATATCCCAGGGCGTGGTACAGACGTTGAGCCCCTACAAGGCAGTGCGGGTGCTGCAGCCGTTTCAGAGGACGGACCGTACCCTGCAGAGCGAGCAAGTGCTTCCTCTGGGGCCGGCTGCATCTCAGATAGCGATCAAACAGCTCGGTACGAACGGAGGCGGCTTCTTCAATGCGAACAGTGCCCATCCCTTCGAGAATCCGACTCCTTTGTCCAACTTTCTCGAAATGCTCGCCATACTGCTCATCCCCGCTGCGCTCTGTTACACATTCGGTGCAATGGTGCGTGACAAACGTCAGGGGTGGGCGTTGTTTTCCACCATGATGATCCTGTTCCTCGCTTTTCTCGTACCCACGTTCCTGGCGGAGCAGAATCCGGTCTTCTGTTATCCTGATACTCTGTATGTCGCAGGAGATCAATCCTGGGGCAACATGGAGGGAAAGGAAGTGCGCTTCGGCGTTTCCGCATCTTCTCTCTGGGCAGTGGCAACTACATCCGCATCCAACGGTTCTGTGAACGCCATGCATGATTCCCTGACTCCGCTCGGAGGACTGTTCCCCGTGCTCCTCATGCAGATCGGCGAGGTGGTATTCGGCGGCGTGGGGTCGGGTTTGTACGGCATGATCGTGTTCGCTCTCATGGCCGTGTTTATGGCGGGATTGATGGTGGGCAGGACGCCGGAATACCTGGGAAAGAAGGTAGAACCATACGAGATGAAATTCGTATCTCTTGCCATACTCGTGCCTGTTCTCTGCGTTCTCTTCGGAACCGCTTTAGCAGTATCGGTTCCGAGTGTCAGGGCTTCCTTAGGGAATTCCGGCCCCCACGGGTTTTCGGAGCTCTTGTACGCTTTTTCTTCGGCTTCGAACAACAATGGGAGCGCTTTTGCCGGATTGGGAGCGGATACGCCTTTTCTCAATACAGCATTGGGAATAGCGATGCTGTTCGGGCGATACTGGGTCATCCTCTGCGTGCTCGCCATAGCCGGTTCCTTGGCGAAGAAGAAGTACGTTCCTCCGAGCCAGGGATCCCTTCCCACACATACTCCTTTGTTCGTTTTTCTTCTGGTGTTCGTGGTACTGCTCATAGCTGCGTTGAGCTTTTTCCCTGCTCTCGCGTTGGGACCTATTGTAGAACACTTTGAGGTACTGTTATGAAGAACAAAAGATTCGATTCGCGGCTCGTAATGCGGGCCGTTACGGATTCGTTCCGGAATCTTCATCCCAGGCAGCAGATGAAAAACCCCATCATGTTCGTGGTTTTTGTCGGAGCTGCTGCCACGTTCGTGCTTTTCGTTGCTTCTTTCTTCGGCGGTTCCCGTGTTCCCGATGTTTTTACGCTTTCCGTATTTCTCTGGCTTTTGGCGACCCTACTTTTTGCGAATTTCGCAGAAGCTTTCGCTGAAGGAAGAGGGAGAGCCCAGGCCGATGCCCTCAGGAAATCGCGGAAGACTATTATGGCGAAACTGGTTAGGGAGAATATGGCGGAAAGGGCGGAGGGTCCCGTAGCATCCGAAGAAATACCGTCTGCGGCTTTGAAAAAGGGTGACATTGTGCTTGTGGAGGCAGGCGGCATAATCCCTGCAGATGGAGAAGTGATCTCAGGCGCTGCATCGGTGGATGAGAGTGCTATCACCGGAGAAAGCGCTCCGGTCATACGGGAGAGCGGGGGAGACCGCTGCTCGGTTACAGGGGGCACGAAGGTACTGTCGGACAGGCTCATAATCCGGGTGAGCGCAGATCCCGGTGAAAGCTTCCTTGACAGGATGATAGCGATGGTCGAGGGGTCAGCCAGGAGGAAGACGCCGAACGAAATCGCTCTGTCCATCCTCCTTGTGGCGCTTACGATCATATTTCTCATAGTGAGCGCGAGTCTGTTTCCCTTCAGCGTGTTCGCTGTTGCAGAAAAAGGGAAAGGGGTGCCGGTGACTATCACAGCACTGATCGCCCTGCTCGTATGCATTGCTCCCACCACCATAGGCTCTCTGCTTTCCGCCATAGGCATTGCAGGCATGAATCGGCTTTCGAAGGCCAATGTGATCGCCACATCCGGTAGGGCGGTCGAGGCGGCGGGGGATGTGGATATCCTACTCATGGACAAGACAGGAACCATAACGCTCGGCAATAGGCGAGCCGTAGCGTTCATTCCTGTTCCGGGCGTACCGGAAGAAGAGCTCGCAGATGCCGCGCAGCTCAGCTCTCTTGCGGATGAGACGCCTGAAGGGCGAACTATTGTGGTGCTCGCCAAGGAACGTTACGGATTGCGAGGGAGAAACCTGGACGGACAGCGAGTGGAGATTCTCCCTTTCTCCGCTCGTTCGCGCATGAGCGGCATAGATATCGGGAAAAGACGTGTGAGAAAAGGGGCATTCGAAGCCGTGAAGGCTTTCCTGCTTGAATCCGGAGGGTCCGTACCCGAGGAAGCGGAGAATACCGCCCGGAGCATAGCGGAGAGCGGCGGGACGCCGCTCGGAGTGGCTGATGGAAAGAAGATTCTCGGGGTTATCCACTTGAAAGACACGTTGAAAGGCGGCATTCGCGAGCGTTTCAGAGAGTTCCGCGGGACGGGCATAAAGACCGTGATGATAACAGGCGATAACGCTTTTACGGCTGCAGCCATAGCAGCGGAAGCGGGAGTCGATGATTTCCTCGCGGAAGCTACGCCCGAGAAAAAGCTTCAGATGATACGCCATTACCAGGAGAAAGGGCATATGGTGGCAATGACCGGAGACGGTACCAACGATGCGCCTGCCCTCGCACAGGCGGATGTGGCTGTGGCCATGAACTCCGGGACCCAGGCTGCCAAAGAAGCAGGGAACATGGTGGATCTCGACTCCGATCCCACGAAGCTGCTGGAAGTAGTCAAGGTGGGAAAACAACTGCTCATGACCAGAGGGGCGCTCACCACCTTCAGCATAGCCAACGATGTGGCGAAGTATTTCGCTATTATCCCTTCTGTTTTCGTCGCTACGTTCCCTGCGCTCGGCGCTCTGAACATTATGCGGCTTTCCACCCCCGAAAGCGCGATCATATCGGCTCTGGCGTTCAATGCCATCATCATTGTGCTCCTCATTCCTCTCGCGTTACGAGGCGTCGCTTACCGTCCTCTTCCTGCTTCCCGGCTTCTGCGACGAAACCTCCTCATTTACGGAATCGGGGGGCTCATAGTTCCGTTCATCGGCATAAAACTCATAGATATCCTGCTGACCGGGAGGGTGTATTGATGAGGCGCAGCGTACCGAGAGCTTTGAGGCTTCTCGCAATTATGACTATACTCACCGGGATCGTGTACCCTCTCCTCATGACCGGCATAGGGCATCTTTTCTTTCCGGGAAAAAGCGAAGGAAGCATTGTCAGCGGCAGGGACGGGAACACTGTCGGTTCGCAGCTCATAGGCCAGTATTTCACTGATCCGAAATATTTTTTCGGAAGGCCTTCCGCTACGAGTCCCTTTCCGTACAACGCGGCAGCTTCGGGCGGATCCAATCTCTCTCCTTCGGGCGAGAAACAGAAGGACATAGTCCGCATGCGGATCGAGGAAATCAGGTCTCTCGATCCTGGGAACACGGAACCGGTGCCTGTCGAGCTCGTCACTGCCTCCGCGAGCGGCCTCGATCCTCATATCAGCCCCGAAGCTGCCTTGTATCAGGTTCCCAGAATCGCACGTATGCGCGGAATGGATCCTGAGGTCCTGGTCAGCCTTGTTGCGAAGCATACAGAGGAACGTCTTTTCGGGTTTCTCGGTGAAAAACGGGTGAATGTGTTGCTCCTCAATATTGACCTGGATACAATGGATACGGGAAACCAGGTCGAAACGCATGAGTGATGAAAGGAAAAGGCCCGATCCTGACGCTCTCCTCGATGCGGTTCACGAGGAATCGGAAAGGAAAAATGCAGGCCGCCTGAAAGTGTTCTTTGGATATGCGGCGGGGGTCGGGAAAACCTACACGATGCTGCAGGCCGCACATCTTGCGGCGGAATCCGGAATCGATACGGTAGTCGGTTATGTCGAACCCCATTCCAGGCCCGATACGCTGGCCCTTCTCGACGGGCTGGAATCCGTTCCGCAGAAAACCGTGGAATACAGGCAGCTCTCGCTCAGAGAGCTCGATCCCGATGCCGTGCTCAGCCGCAGGCCGGAACTGGTGGTTGTGGATGAGCTCGCTCATACTAATGCTCCGGGCATGCGGCATGCCAAACGCTGGCAGGATGTCGAAGAGTTTCTTTCCTCAGGCATATCTGTGTATACCACGCTGAATGTTCAGCACCTCGAGAGCCTGAACGACATCATCGCTAGGATCACTGGCATCACTGTCAAGGAAACGGTTCCTGACCGGATATTCGAACAGGCGGACCGGGTGGAGCTCGTGGATGTTCCGCCTGAGGAACTGCTCCAGAGGCTTCGGGAAGGCAAGATCTATGTACCCGAACAGGCAGCCAGGGCAGCGGACAATTTTTTCCAGAAAGCGAATCTTTCCGCGCTCAGAGAAATCGCGCTGCGGAGAACCGCGGATTCGGTAAATGCCGAGCTCGAACTTTCCCGGCGCGTGGAGAAACCTGGCAAAATCTGGCCCACAGGGGAACGGGTTGCAGTATCGGTCAGTTCGAGCAAGACGTCTGCGAAGCTCATACGCAGCGCAGCGCGACTTGCCAGTTCTCTGAGAGGGGATTTGATTGCGATCCATGTGGAGATGCCGTCGAGCGAATTCGGTTCAGAAAAATACCGACATCAGCTTAACGAGAATCTGCATCTTGCGGAGAGTCTCGGCGCGGAAACGGTCACACTCCGCGGCGAAGATATCCCTCATATGCTCATAGACTATGCGAAGATGAGGAATGTGACGAAGATCGTCATTGGAAAGAACCTCAACGAATCATGGCTGAAAAAGTTCAGGAAAGGAATTGTCGAGCAGGTCATAGCATTGAGCGATGATATCGATATCTATGTCATTCGGGGAGACGAATCTCCTGAAAAACCGACGTTCTCCTCCGCACGCATATCGAAGCAGTGGCATTTTTCGGTGAAGAATACGACCATGACAGTGCTGGTCATGGCGCTCGTGACGGGCGTGGCCATGCTCGTGAACAGGGCGGGGTTCTCCGAATCGGATGTGGTCATGCTGTACATGCTTGGAGTGGCGGGTTGTGCGGCCCTGTTCGGCAGAGGACCGGATATCGTCGCTACGCTGATCGGCGTGCTTTCGTTCAACTTTTTCTTTACGGAACCATATTACACGTTTATGGTTAAAAATATTCGATATATTATTACCTTTCTCGTTATGGGGGGAGTCAGTATAGTCATCAGTTCCATGACTGCCAGAATCAGAAAACAGACCGAAAACGCGAGGCAGCGAGAGAAACGGACGGAATCCCTGTACAGGCTGAACCGTCACCTTGCAGGAACGACTGGTTTGAAAGACCTTGCAACTGTGGCTGTGCGGGAATTGTCCCGCGCTTTTCCGGCGGATGTCTCGGTCTTTCTCGCAAACGATCAGCGCAAGCTCAAGGTGCTGGTTCCCCAGAACCACGATTACCTGTTCCTGTTCGAACCGAATGAAATGGCCGTTGCGGAATGGGCTTTCAATAACGGAAGGATAGCCGGTTCGGGAACTGATACCCTTCCTTCCTCCAAAGGCCTGTACATTCCTCTGCAGGGTTCTGCAGGGCCGTTCGGAGTGCTTGCGGTCTATCTGGAGGATTCCGAAACGCATCGTATTCCGGAACAAAAGCGCCTTCTCGAAACCTTTTCCACGCAGATCGCTCTCGCTATGGAGCGGGATATCCTTTCCGATGAGAAACAGAAAGTTCTTCTCCAGATCGAGGCAGAACGCATGAAAACATCGTTCCTCCAGTCGTTATCCCATGATTTCAGGACGCCGCTTACTGGCATCAACGGAGCGTGCAGCGTGCTGCTCGATACCTCCGCGGAGTACGACCGGGAAACGAAGACCCGGCTCCTGAAAACCATTCAGGAGGAGACGAGGTGGCTCTCGCAGCTCGTCGAGAACCTCTTAAGTATTACACGGATCGAGGCCGAAGCGGTTCCCGTCTCCAAACAGTGGCAACCTGTGGAGGAAGTGGTCGGCTCCGCCGTGAGCCGTATCGAAGCATCGTGGCCCGGCCGTACGGTCCTCGTTTCTCTCGCGGAAGGAATGAGCATGGCTTCGTTTGACGCAGTCCTCATAGAGCAGGTACTGATAAACCTCATGGATAACGCTTTGAAATACAGCCCGGAAAAAACACCGGTGGAGCTACGCGTCCGCGAAGAGAAAGGCAGCATAGTATTCTCCGTTCTCGACCGGGGCCGAGGTATAAGCGATACGGAAAAAAAAGCAGTATTCGACAAGTTCTACCGGACGCAGGACGCACGAGCTTCGGGAGCGAGGGGAGCCGGCTTGGGGCTGGCGATCTGCTCTGCTATTGTCGCAATGCACAAAGGGTCCATCTGGGTCGAGGACAGAGAAGGAGGAGGAAGCGTATTCTTGCTCTCGATCCCCCTAGGGGGAACTCCGCCTGCGCTTCCTGAGGGCTATGATGCCGAGGAGCAGTGCCATGAGTGAGCCAGGGCCTTTGATTCTCATGATCGAGGACGAAAAACCGATCCGGAATTTCGTCAAAGCCGCTCTGGATAGCCAGGGGTTCCGGCTTATCGAATGCGAGAAAGGAAAAGAAGGAATCTCCCTTGCAGCATCGCATAACCCCGACCTCATACTGCTCGATCTCGGGCTGCCCGATATGGACGGAAACGACCTCATAGAACAGGTGCGTTCATGGGCCATGACGCCCATTATAGTCATATCTGCCAGAGGCCAGGAAGCGGATAAAATCGGAGCACTGGAACGAGGGGCGGACGATTATCTGACGAAACCGTTTGGAGTCGGCGAGCTGCTCGCACGCATGAAAGTGGCGCTGAGGCATGCGGCCTTACTCTCGTCGCAGGGTTCCGGATCTTCGGTATTCGCTTGCGAGGGATTGCACATCGATTTCGAAAAGCGGACAGTCCGAGTGGAAGAGGATGAGGTACACCTCACACCCATCGAATACAAGCTGCTCGCGGCCCTAGCGAGGCACGCGGGGAAGGTGTTGACCCATAACCACCTCCTTCGCGAGGTGTGGGGGAAATACAGCACGGAACAGAACCACTATGTGCGCATCTATATGGCAAGCTTGCGGAAGAAGATTGAAAAGGATCCTTCGATGCCCCGCTACATCGTCACCGAAACCGGGATCGGGTACAGGTTGCGCGAGCCTTTCTGAACCCGCCGCACATCGTCATGTAGCGCTGCTTTCCTGCTCTCTCATCTTAATGAGTATCTGTTCGTAGACCGCCCGCGTTATGGGATAGAAACAGAGCACGATGATGCCCGCTGCCAGGAACACCAATGTAATCGGACCCGCGAGAAGCCTGATGCCCAAAATCGAGGATTCGGACTGTTCAACGTTCGGTACATATCCAAAGAGATTCAACACCCAGCCGCTTATCGCAATGGCTATAGCCTGTCCGACTTTGCTGGTAAAGGTCCACATGCCGTAGAATACGCCTTCTCTGCGCACGTGGTTTTCCGCGTAGTCGTAGTCTACGACATCGGGAAGCATGGCCCACGGCATGACATAATGAGTCGCAAATCCTATGCCTGCAGAACCCATGATGATGAATGCGAATATAACGCCGAACCTATTCGCGAACAGGAAGAAAAGCAGAACGGCAATGCCGAAAATGATCATGCCTATGTTGTAGCAGAGCTTTTTCCCGAGCCTTTTGGATATCTGTACCCACACGGGGATGAAGATGATGCTGCTCATGAGCAGGAACAGGAGTGCAATCTGAAACTGGGCCTCGCTTTTGAATATGTACCTGAAGTAATAAAGCAGAGCGCCTTGTATGACGGTGACTCCTGTCGTATGCAGGGCCCACGGGAAAATGAGTGTGCGGAAGGGTTTGGAAGCGAATGCGCTCAGATATGTTTTAACAATTTTCGCCTGTTTTTCTGGTTTTTCGTGTTTGGGTTCGCGGATCACGAAAAAGGTGACGAGTGCAGTGACCATCATGATGGCCCCCATGACTCCACCCATGAAGGTCCACCCCCAGTTTTTATCTCCGATCGCTCCGACGAGGGGGAATACCAGGCCAGCGCCACACAGGGTTCCTATGACGGCGAAGGACATTCTGTACCCGTTCAATACCGTTCGTTCGTTGAAGTCCGACGTGAGCTCCGGCGTCAATGCCCCGTAAGGGATATTCACGAGGGTAAGAGCGGTATTCAGCAGGCAGTACATGATAGTGACCCATACGAAGAGTAGTCCCTGGTCTCGGATACCGGGATTGATGAACATGGCGATCATGGTCAAAAACAGGGCGATTGCACCCCAGAATATGTACGGCCGCCTCCGTCCCCATTTCGACCGGGTCCGATCGGACAAGTAGCCCACTGCCGGATCGGTGACAGCATCCCAAATTTTCCCGATCATGAGCGCTGTTCCCGCGAGCCCTGCGTTCATGTGCAAGACATCCGTAAGGAAATAGAGGAGATAAAAGCCGATGAGTGTAAAAAATAGGTTTCCCCCGAGATCGCAGATGCCGAATCCGAGCTTTACTCGGAGGCTCAATCGCTTTTTCGTCATTCTCAGGTACAGCCTGTTATTTCACTTTTGTAATCGCTGCATCGTAATCCGGTTCCTGGGCTATTTCCGGAACGAGCTGCGTGTACAGGACCCTGTCTTCCTCGTCGAGCACCACCACCGCACGCGCGAACAGTCCGGCAAGCGGGCCATCCTGTATGAGGACTCCGTATTTTTTCCCGAAATCGGTGTTTCTGAGCTCCGAAAGCGTGATCACATTGCCTATGCCTTCGGCCGAGCAGAATCTCGATTGGGCGAAGGGAAGATCGCGGCTTATGGTGAGGATCACTGCATTGGAGAGGTCTTTCGCCTGTTTATCGAAGGTTTTTGCAGAAGCGGCGCACACTCCGGTATCGAGGCTCGGAACTATATTGAGAATTTTCTTTTTACCTTTGAAATCGGCCAGGCGTACATCGGTCAAATCTCCCTTGGTGAGGAGAAAATCGGGAGCTTTTTTTCCGACAGGGGGCAAATTACCCTTTATGGTGACTTTCGTGCCTTTGAACGTGACGGTTGCCATATCTTTCCTCCTCTTGACTACATCATACGTCCCTTTCTGTGCGAAGGTCAAGAAAAATGCAGCAATTCTATATGGCGCACGAAACCCCATAAGGAAGGCAGGAACTCTCGTACCTCACTTAACGGATAAGAATCCGATGCGTTCGGTACATGAGTTCCTGCCTTCCTCTGTGTGTACGCTGTGCACTCGTACATCCTGTACATCGGACTCCTGTCCGTTAGAGGGAGAGATGGCGATTTTCCGCTGCTTCGATACTTACTGTACCTATGGTAGATACTGCATGTTCATGCGTGCCATACAGAATTGCGGTCATTCCGCTTCGGGTTCCGCAGCAGCATGCACAGGAAGCTCTGCAGGCTGTATGTTCAGCACTGCAGGTATACTGCGGATGCTCTTCATGATCTTTTTCGAGTCGTCCTTATTTTCGAGTTCCATGGTGAAATAGCCGGTGAGGTGGTTCGGATCCTTCTCGGTGAGCTTTCCTTCCACAAGGTGGCCGTGGTATTTGCGGATGGCGCCTTCGATCTCGGAAAACAGATCCGATGTCCTTCTCGCTGTCACCTTGAAGCGTCTGAACAGCTTGGAGGATACGCTTTCCCATTCCACATCGATTTTCCGCTCTTCGAACTCTGAGATATGTTGAATATTGGGGCAGGATTTCTTGTGCACAATGATGCCTCTTCCCCTGGACACGAATCCTATGATGGGGTCGCCGGTGGTCGGATTGCAGCAGCGTGCGAACCTGATCATCATATTCCGTTCGTCCCCGACCCGTACACCGAACCGGGAGGTGTTGTGTACCTGAGTTTCCACCTCCGTTTCTTCGGGTTTCGGTTTTGCTGGAACCGGAGTCGAAGGTTCGGGTTTTTTCTTTTTCGCTACGATATTGCGGTCTATGATGAGCGTATCGTCGTATTTGGTGAGCCAGCTCCGGATTTTTGCCCGCGCTTTCGCGGATTTCACGAACCTGAGCCAGTTGATGTGGGGCCGGGCGCTGTTCGCGGTTATGATTTCTACTACCTGCGTGTTTTTCAGCTCCTGATCGAGAGGGATAATGACTCCGTCGGCTTTTGCTGCAAAGCAGCGGTTGCCTACTTCGGTATGGATATGGTAGGCGAAATCCACTGCAGTCGATCCTTTCACCAGTTCAACCACATCCCCTTTCGGAGTGAACACATAGATGGAATCCTTGAGCAGTTCACGTTTAATTTCGTCGAGAAATTCCCTCGAGTTGATGCGGATACCGTTCCAGCTTTTCAGTTTGGTCACTATGGCGAGGTCGTGCGGATCCACGCTGTCCGGCGAATACCCAGCCTTGTACAGCCAGTGAGCTGCTATGCCGTACTCTGCGGTTTGATTCATAAGGTTCGTACGGATCTGTATTTCTATGAGTTTCCCGTCGTACCCCATGACTGTGGTGTGGAGGCTCTGGTATTTGTTCGCTTTGGGCATCGCGATGTAGTCTTTGAATCTCCCTTCTATGGGGATCCAGAGCTTGTGCACGATGCCGAGCAGGTTGTAGCACTCACTTTCGGAGTTGCAGATGATCCTGATGCCGAGCAGGTCATAAATTTCGTCGATCTGTTTGCCCTTCCGCTTCATCTTACGATAGATGGAATAAAAGTGTTTTGCCCTGGTCAGTATCTCTATTTCGAGGCCTTCTTGGGCAGCGGCATCCAGTATAGCCCGCTGAACGCGCGCGAGGTACTTGTCCCGATCGTCCCTTTTCTCTGCCACATACCTGCGTATCTGCTCGTATGCGTCGTGGTTGATGTGTTTGAGCGCGAGATCCTCGAGCTCGTTTTTCAGGGAGGAAATTCCGAGCCGTCCGGCGAGAGGGGCGTATATGTCGAGACACTCGGTCGCTATGGATTTCCGCTTCGCTTCAGGGAGGTATTGCAGGGTTCTCATGTTGTGGAGCTTGTCCGCGAGCTTTATCAGGATGACGCGGATATCCTTGATCATGGCGAAGAGCATCTTTCTGATGGTTTCGCTTTCCTGAACCGTCTTGCTCTTCACCTTCAGGATGGATATCTTCGTCACGCCGTTGACGAGAGATTCGACTTCCTTGCCGAAGTGTTTGCGCAGCTCCAGCCGGGAAAGCTCCGTATCTTCCAACGTATCATGGAGCAGGGCTGCCATGATGCTTTGGTAGTCCATCCTGATGTCTATGAGGATTTCAGCTACCTGGAGAGGATGGATAAAGAACGGCTCTCCGCTCGCACGTTTCTGATCTCGATGGAGCCTCTCGGCGTATTGCACAGCCTGGATTATTTTGTTTCGTTCCTCTTCGGGGTATCCCGAGAGTTTCTGTATGAACGCCTCGATTTTGCGTACCATGGTTTTTCTGTATCATGCCTCTCTTCTGCCCAGAATACCGCGATTCCTTCCACCGAGGTCCTTGACAACTTCGGTGTCCCTGAACCCCCGCGCGATCATCTTTTCCCCGATAGCCGATATCTGAGCGGGGGACGCTTCTAGTAAAAGATACCCACGCGGACGCAAAGAATCCAGTGCCTGGTCGATGAGCTCGTAGGCAATGTCGAGGCCGGTTTTACCTCCTCGGAGCGCTATTTCCGGTTCCGGCCATCCTGCAGCTTTCATGGCTGCGTATTCGGCATCGGTGATATAGGGCGGATTCGCTACTATCATATCGAAGGTTCCGGGAACAGAGCGCATAAGGTAGCTCTGATAAAACGGGAGGATTTTCCCGAGTATCTGCCAGGAGTTTTTTTTGAACACCTCGCCTGCATCTGCGGACAGATCCGATGCTGAAATATCGAGGCTTTTCTGATAATATTTCATCGATATAGAAATGCAGCCTGAACCCGTGCATGAATCGTGGATTTTCGTCACTGTGTCGTCATTTTTTGCGATATTGATGGCAGTCTCTACAATGATCTCTGTATCTGGTCTAGGAACCAGTACCCGTTCATCCACATAGAACTCTATGCCGAAAAACTCTTTTTTCTGGACTATATAAGATACGGGGATGTTTTTCAGCCGTTTTTCTACGGCTTCCATGAATTGCATATAGATTTCCCGTTTCAGATGTTCGGGAAACAGTATGAAAAGCCGTTCCTTGGTTACCCCGAGGCAGTAGGCGAGCAGTACCGTAGCATCGAGGATCGGCGTTTCCATGTGGGCCTTGGACAGGATTTCGCATCCTTCCTGAAAGGCCTGTTTTACCGTTTTCATGTCTGGTTCTTGAGAAGCTGCTCCTGGGCTTCGATTTTCAGAGCGTCTATGAGCTCATCGAGTTCCCCCTGAAGTATCATTTCGAGCTTGTACAACGTCAGATTTATTCTATGATCCGTAACCCTGTTCTGCGGAAAATTGTATGTGCGTATCCGTTCGGACCTGTCTCCTGTTCCGACCTGGGTCTTTCTGGCCTGAGCGCGCTCCTGCTGCCGTTTCTGTTCCTCTATCTCGTAGAGCCGTGCACGGAGCACTCTGAGAGCCTTCGCCTTGTTTTTGTGCTGAGATTTTTCATCCTGGCAGGTGACTACAAGCCCTGTCGGTATGTGGGTAACGCGCACCGCTGAATCGGTGGTATTCACACTCTGTCCTCCGGGACCCGAAGACCGGTACACATCGATGCGCAGATCGGATTCCTTTATTTCAATATCGGTCTCTTCCGCTTCGGGCAACACCGCAACCGTGACTGCGGAGGTGTGAATCCTGCCGCCGGATTCCGTAGTAGGCACGCGCTGTACTCTGTGCACTCCTGATTCGTAGCGCATGTTTTCATACACGTTTTTGCCTGTGGCCGAGAAGATGATTTCCTTGAATCCGCCTATCTCCGTATTATTCGAAGACATGATTTCTATTTTCCATCCCTTGGATTCTGCATAACGCGAATACATCCTGAACAGGTCAGCTGCGAACAGTGCAGCTTCTTCGCCTCCTGTTCCGGCCCGTATCTCCATGATGATATTCTTTGTATCGAGCGGATCCTTGGGGATGAGAAGATATTTCAGGCGCTTTTCGTATGCTGCTTTCTTTTCTTCCAGGCCTTTGAGCTCGAGTTTCGCCATTTCGGCGAGCTCCGGATCCGTTTCAGAGGCGAGTTGTGTTGTATCCGCTATGGCTTGCAGGTTTTTCTTGTACTCTTCGTACGTTTCCACTATCTCCCTGAGCTGGGAAAGCTCCTGCATGAGCTTTTTGTAGTGATTCATGTCCCGAGTCAGAGCGGGATCCGCAGCCATCGCGGTCGCTTCGTTGTAGCGTTTGGTTATCGATTCTAATCGGTCAATCATCGATTTTTCGGGCCTTTTTTACTTTAATTTTTACCGGCGGAAGTTCGTCTTCTTCGTCGGCTATGCTTTTTCCTTGAACGAAGGGCAGGAATATACGACTATTTCCATGCCTGTTCCGCCTTTGTCCTTTATGCCGGAGACAGCGTCCCTGAGCTTGCTATGAAGAACGCACTTTCCCGCATGAATACAAAGAGGACAAGCACCGTTGCCGAGAGGATTGATCTTGATAGTCATATGATGACTATAGCAGAAAAAAGTGATCCCTGCAATGTATTCGGGTCTACGGCTTTCAGGCTTGCATGTGGCTATGCCTGCTGAACCTGAGCCTTACGCTTCGGCGGGAGAAAGAAGCCGAAAAGGCTTCCGATGATGCCTCCTGCGATATGGGCAAACTCTGCGATATTGTTCACCTGAAAGGCATTCAATATTTCCCGCGCGAGGTAGAGAATCACGACCAGGATAAACGTAAGGGGGATTTCCCCCTGCCTGAAATTCGTGAACGATACCAGGAGGATCATCATGAATACTATGCCGCTTGCCCCCAAGAGGCCCGAGGGGAGGAACAGCACATTGATGGCTCCTGTCACCAGGGCCGTGATCAACACCATGATCAACACCCGCGTGGAACCGTATTTCTCCTCCAGAATCGGTCCTAACAGAAGGATAAAGGCGAAATTGGACATGAGATGATTCCAGTCGGCATGTCCTATGACATGTGTCACGAGGCGGATGTAATCGACAAAACTCTTGGAGTTGAATGTTCCTTTTGCAGGGGCTACGAACAGGGCCTGGATCGATTGCAGACCGAAGAGCTGAATGATTCCTAAAACGAGTGCACATATAAGGGCGAATGTAAGTGTGATAGGTGCATTATACCGCAATCTCATACGTACTCCTTATGCGCCGGGCGCATAGCGGTATTGTAGCTGAAACTCGATTCTTTTGCTACGGAAGCTGCATCCATGCGCCTGTCTTCAGGTTGATCGCGATGTTGTTGTCCACAGGTTCGAGATCGTTCCAAAGTCCGATGATGAGGTCCTTTGTGTTGTCCACTGCGAGGCCGCCGAGAAAGCTGAGCCCTTTTGTTCTGATCATTTCTCTGCCTCTGAATTTTTCATCCCCCTTGTAATGGGCGAGAAAGGCCTCTGCAGTCTGAGGCGCGAGGATTTCTATTTCCTCCTTGACGAGTCCGAGTTTTTCCATGCGTTCGGAAGCGATTCGTAAAATACCCGCATAGGTAAAATCTCTGGCAAATCTTTGGAAATCCATACGTTTCTCCGTCACGGAAGGGATTTCCTGAATCCTTACGGAATTGATCAGCATATCCTGCGCGGGAGAAATAGTGACCATGCGGACAGGGCAAGGAAACGAGACGAGAGATCCCGTTTCGATATCATAGAGAAACCGCTTGTCTTTTTCCCACAGAGCTACTGTTATATCCTGTGCATGGAAGTGTCCCGTGAAAACGACTCGCACATTGTACAATGCGAACATCCTGGATACCCGCTCGAAGTCGTCGACCAGATACTGTTTCATGTGTTTCTTTTGGCTTGAAAAGTGTTCCAGTATGCCGTGGTGCATAAACGCTATGACTGCCTTGTTTTCCTTCATAGCACGCGAGAGGGTTTGTTCAAGCCAGTCGATCCGCTTCTGGGAGAATCTGCCGTTCGTTTCCGGTTTTTTATCTTTTTTCTTGAGGTTCTGAGCGTAGTCGCAGGAGTCTACGGCCAGCAGCCACAGCCCGGGCACAGGTTCCGCTACATAACTCAAGGAATTCGGATCCCGAAACGCTGCGCTCCCATAGCCAAAGCCTCGGTACAGCTCAGCGAATTCCTCCGGCGTCACGGTTTCCACAGGCTCCGTTCCTGTTGTGGTATACCGAACCGCCTGAGGATTCAGGATATCGTGGTTTCCCGGTACGACATATACGGCGATACCCGCGTCTTTCAGCCTCGTCAAATGGGCTATTGCGAGCGTGTGGTTCTGTTTTTCCCCGTCCTTGGTGATGTCACCCGGTAGTAGCACAAACCTGCAGCCCGAAGCGATGACGGAATCTACGGCAGCCGAAAGGATTTCCTCGCTCTGGGCGAATAATTTTCGCTCGCGGGGTACCTGAGTTTCAAATACGGTTCCTTCTGTTCCGAGTTTTGCGTCGTACACGTGCAGATCCGTCATGACTGCAAACTTCGCTTCCGGATACGGTGCCGGAACCTGCTCCGCAAGGGAGGAGATGTATCCCTCCGTTTCGAAACGGAACGCGAGAGGCTGAAAGTTTGCGCACGAGGAAAACGCATACAGAGCTAGTGCAACCCACAGTATGGAACCATGTTTCCGCATTGGACGCTCCGAGAAATTACAGACCTTTGCTTTTTAAAAAATCCCGATATTTCCTATCCGAAACCGCTATGTGTTCGAGGAGCCAATCTTTCAGAAATCTGACGAAGTGATTGGGGACAAATTTTTCTCCTTTTTCGAAACTTTTTACTTCTTCGATGACTTTGAGGATAAACGCCTCGTGCTGTTTTTTGTGTGCCACATAGTCGGGATATCCGTGCTTTTGAAAGAGTCCTTCCTCATTCGTAAAATGCGTTTTCACGTAATTGACTGCATTTTTCACTGTTTCCCGAAAGTGGGACTCGGCCTTTTCGGGACCCTGCCGTACCCCTTCAAAAAGCTCATTAGTGAAGTCGATGAGTTTTTTGTGCTCATCGTCTATCTGTTTTATGCCGAGGCTGAATCGCTCTTCCCATTCCACGAACTTGTCGGACATTCGATACCTCCAAGAGTACGGACTAATTCTACACTATGAAGGGTGAAAATTCAAAGAAAAGCGACGGGAGAGAGGAGTTCTCCACGTTGCGGAAAGGCCGCAGAATGAAGAATTGATTGACAGCGATCCGGTTTTTTATTATGTTTAGCGGAACAAAAAGCATTGAGGGAAGATCAGGGACTCTGTACCCTTAGTACGCAGTACCGGGCTTTTCTAAAAGCAGCAGTCTATTACGGAAGAAACTTTCCGCTGCAGGACTTCCTATTACGCTGAACGTAATGATTCAGTCATTCAACGTAAGGAGGTCTTTATGCTGGCGGAATTGTGAATACCCAACATCATTATCCGTCGTCACTATTCGGGAATCTGTAGCATTCATGTCTTGCAGTTCGATACGGAGAGGTATCATGAAATTAACTGATGAAAAATTGGGTTATGTAGAGGGCTGGGCCTCGATCGTTGTAAATACACTTCTTTTCGGTCTGAAATTTTGGGCAGGTACCGCCATCGGTTCCGTGTCCATGGTCGCCGATGCGTGGCATACGCTTTCCGATACGCTGACTTCAGTAGTAGTTATTATAGGGTTCTGGATTTCCGCAAAACCAGCGGATAAGGCGCATCCTTTCGGGCATGCGCGTGCAGAGCAGATTGCAGCTGTCATCATCGGCGTACTTTTGGCTGTGGTGGGCGGGAACTTCATTATGGAGTCCGTCAAACGGCTCGTCAATTATCGTGCCGTGAGTTTTTCGCTCTTCGGCATAATCGTATTCGGCGTTTCCATACTGTTGAAAGAAGGGCTCTCCCAGTTCGCATTCTGGGCGGGCAGGAAGATAGATTCCAAGGCGGTGAAAGCGGACGGCTGGCACCACAGGAGCGATGCGATCGCCTCGGGCCTTATCGTTGTAGGCGCGATATTCGGAACATCCGTATGGTGGATAGACGGGGCTCTCGGCATCTGTGTTTCCTTGCTCATACTGTACGCCGCATTCGATATACTCAAAAGTGCCGCCACATCGCTTTTGGGAGAGGCTCCCAATGCGAAACTCGAACACGAAGTGCGGTCCATAATCCAGCGCGAACACCCTTCGGTGGACGATATACACCACCTTCACATTCATCGCTACGGGAAGAAATGCGAGATGACGGTACATATCCGCCTCGATCCCGACATGCATATTTCCGAAGCGCATAAAATCACCTCCGGTATCGAGTCCATTCTGAAGAAGGAACTCTCCCTGGATGCCACAGTCCACGTGGAGCCGGTGAAAGGAGCGTAACCCATGTCGAATCCGAAACAGCCAAAGCGGCGAGACCAGAAAAAACAAGAACACAAGCCGCAGGAACAGATCGCAGAGCAGGTGCAGCAGAAAGGGCCGCACGATCAGGAACAAACGGCACGGACCGGTGGAAGCGGATACCGGTGGCTCGGTCTGATAACTGCGTCCTTTGTCGCTGTTCTCATCATTTCGAACATCGCCTCCACCAAAATTCTTGTGCTCGGCCCCTTCACGTTCGACGGCGGTACCCTGCTTTTTCCTCTTGCGTATATTTTCGGGGATGTTCTCACCGAAGTGTACGGATATGCGCGGTCGCGGCGCGTCATCTGGACAGGCTTCTTCTGGCTCCTTGCAGCAGCGCTCATTCTATATATTGTGGATTATCTTCCTCCTGCAGCGGACTGGAGCGGACAGGAGAGCTTCCATGCGATCCTCGGCCAGACGCCGCGGATCGTGCTTGCGAGTATGGTGGCCTACTTCGCCGGAGAATTTTCCAACAGTATTATCCTCGCAAAACTGAAGATCGCCACAAAAGGTAAATTGCTGTGGATACGGACCATAGGATCCACGCTCATAGGAGAAGCGGTCGATACTACGGTGTTTCTCGCAGTTGCTTTTCTCGGCGTTCTCCCTCTCCCGCTTTTGTTCGCTGTTCTTCTGTCGAATTATGTTTTCAAGGTAGGTGTAGAGATCGTGTTCACTCCCGTGACCTACGGAGTGACGAGATTCCTGAAAAAGCGCGAACAGGTGGATTACTACGATGTGGGAACGAATTTCAATCCTTTCTACCTTGCAGACAAGGAGAAGAAAAAAGCGTAAAACGTTGTTTTTCATGCGGTCGCATGCTGCACTTACCATACTGTGCTTGAAAATTTGCAGGTTCTGGATTAGAGTGTAGTTTGTACCGGTAAAAGGTGATGTATATCAAAAAGCTGAGAAAGTGCATTGTCTGGCTCGCGATTTCTGCTGTTTTCCTCATGTTTCCATTAGCATCGTGTTCGGTTTTACCATCGGAAATTTCCCTCGACCTTTCCTACAGTGCGTATTATGCGACCCGCAGTGTGGGGATTATGTACCGCTTCGCAAGCGAG
>CAZWAS010000002.1:31630-32698 GCA_964631915.1 uncultured Spirochaetales bacterium
GCGAGAACGGCACTCAACCATGCAGGTACGACCTCTTTCGGAAAGCGGATTCCGCATTTACGCTCGTAACCTCCGGCGAGGTGATGGCGGAAAACTACAAGCAGCACACGCTGTATCTGCTTGTTTCCGATGACGGAGTGTACAGGCTCGATATTGCGGTATGCTCGGGCAGAAACAAATCCCGCGATGCTCTTCCCTTTCTGAGCAAATCCGTAGAGTTTTGCGTTGATACGCGAGCACCTGTTGTGCCTACCATAGCGCCTGCAGGAGGTTCGGTGGGGAACTCCGTCACCGTGACGCTGAACCATGCGGAATGGTCGACTCCCGAAGGTTCTGCGGTCAGCGTCTATTATACGACGGATGGAAGTCCTCCGTCCGCTTTTTCCACCCGGTATGGGCAAGGAAATCCTTTTACGGTAAATATTCCTGCGAATTCATCGGTCACGGTACGTGCGAAAGCGATGGACAGCGCAGGGAATATGAGCGATATTGTATCGCAGACGTACAGTAACCCATGAAAAAAAGGTATGTGTTTCCGACAGCGTACTGGTTTCTGCTTGTGCTCGTTTTTTCGGGCACCCTCACGGCTCAGGAAGGCAGAGAGGCGTTTCCGGCGGGTTCCGCGGTCCAGACGAGCGCGAGGCTGTTCATTTCCACCTCTCCGATGGGTGCACAGGTGCTCATGGACGGTTCTGCGCTCGACAAAGACACTCCAGTGCTTCTCAAAGATGTGAAACCCGGCAAACACAGATTTTTCATCATGCGCAGCGGTTATCGGGATATCTCTTTCACATATGACGTCGAAGCGTCGAAAGTCAATGTGATCACGGCAAACCTCCTCGGACAGGGGATAACGACTCAGTATCACGGCGAAGAGAACGTGTCGTTCGGCGATAAAAACCAGAACCCGAAAGAATCTATGCTCAGGTTTTCGGAAGGCACGTACTCTTTTTCGCGAAAAGAGAATACGCTGGAAATAAAGCCAGTGTTTCCCGAACAGATGAAACTCGATGTTCTGCGGTTCTCGGTGCCTTTGCTCCTGGTCTTGTCTGGATTGCTCACGGCGAA
>CAZWAS010000002.1:32726-34062 GCA_964631915.1 uncultured Spirochaetales bacterium
TCGGGCACTCAGAATATGGTTTTGACCCCCGCGACCATATCCGCCTATGCGGCGACAGGGGCTGTTTTGGCGCTCAATATCTCGCTCGGGCTTCAGCAGGAAAAAAACGCAAAGAAACAGTCTGCAACGGTGATCGATAAAACCAAATCCCCGGATCTGGTGAAAGATCATTATGAACGGGGAGAAGAGATGCTTTCCTTAGGAAGACTTCAGGATGCGCTGCGGTCCTACGCGAGAATAATCGACGATTTCGGGGATTCTGTGTATGCGCCTTTGGCTCTTTATAAAATCGCCACGATCCACCTCCTTACAGGAGAGCGGGACATGGCAGAGCGGGAATTTATCCTGATCAGCACAGCGTTCCCGGTTCCCGAAGTGTACGATAAGTCGAACAAAAATCTTGCCGATATGTGCTTCGCTTCGGGCGAGTATGAGAAGAGCCTGTATTACCTCGACCAGATGGTGTTTTGGGATCCCCTGTTCCTGAAGGAGGACATAGAAACGTACAGAAATGAGATTCTCGATGCGCAGAAAAGCGCTTCGTCCGCAGATGCCGAAACCGCATCCGGTGGATGAGTGAGAGAGGTTCTAGTGATGAAGGTTTTCCATATGATGCGTGCATACGGCCGACGTTGGTTCCTCTGTCTGCCGTTCTTCCTGTTCGTCGCAGTGTTGATCGCCGTCATACCGTTCTTCTCCTTTTCCCAGGAAGCGGGCATCGCTGTCGAACCGGTATCGGAGGGAACCCTATCCGAAGGATCGGGAACGGAAGAAGCGGTTCCCGCTGTTCAGACATTCTCCGATCTATCCCTCCTCATTTCGAATGCCCAAATCTATCTCGCAGAGGAATATGAAATTCAGAACCGCGATCTCGAGTTTCTGAGAGCGCTGTACGCCAGAGCGCAGGAATCCACGTTTCAGGAACTGGCGAATAAAAGCAGGATGATGCTCTACCTTGCAGAGATGAAAAAGCAGTCGCAGGACAGGGCGAAACGGAAGGATGTGTTGGGTACCTGGACTCAGGAACAGGAACGGCTCAGGAGGGAAGAGGCGTTTTCAAAGACGTTCTCCAACGTTCTGTTCTGGGAATCCCTTACCTTTGGTGCCTTCGCGTTCGTTTTGTCGAATATCTTTTATCACACGGGAAATTCGCTGTATAGGGAATACCTCGCTTCCTCCAGTCCTGAAGAGGCACTGGTACGCCAAGGTAAGTACCTGTTGGCCGACAATCTCACGGGCATTTTCACCGGTATCGGTATAGGAGGCACGGCCCTCCTCGTGCTTTCCATCATGCTCGGGGGGGCTTCGGACTGATGCATCATTTTTCGTGCATGAT
>CAZWAS010000002.1:34094-42170 GCA_964631915.1 uncultured Spirochaetales bacterium
GGTTCCTTGATGTACGCCTGCGACCGTTCTATGTACAGAGACGCGATGTAATCTCCAGGGATCAATTCCTGCACAGCCTCGAATTGGCGGAGCGCTTTTTCGAATTCTCTGTCGTAGTAAAACTTCATCCCCGCATGGTGGTAACGCCAGGCTTTATCCTCTGTTTCTGTAAGGGATCGTTTCGCGGTGAAAATGCTCTCTCCACTGGTTTTCCCTTTCACCACCACTTTATCGAGCATGCGGCAGGGCAATTCGTCTTTGACCTTCTTGAAGACGGACTCCGAGAAAAGGAGCTGTTGGTGATATTTTTTGGTGAGTCCTTCGAGCCGCGAGCCGAGGTTCACCATGTCTCCTATGATCGTGTAGTCCATTTTCTTTTCGGAACCGATATTGCCTATGGTGACGATCCCGTAGTTTATGCCTATGCCGATGTGGAACTCGGGAAACCCATGTTTTACCTGGTCTGCATTGAACGCATCGAGCGCTTCGTACATGCCTATGCCTGCGCGGACCGCCATGAGCGCGTCGTTCTCGTGCTGAACTGGGGCGCCGAAAAATGCCATGATCGCATCTCCGATATATTTGTCCACTATACCCGCCTGCTCCATGATGATATCCACCATGGTGGAGAAATATTTGTTCAGGGCGATGACGAGTTGATCCGGTTTGAGCCCTTCGGATATGGTCGTGAAGCTGCGTATATCGGAAAACAGTATAGCGAGTTCTCTATTTTCCCCTACCAGCATGGACTCCGGATTCGCGAAAAATTTGTCTATGACGTCTGCAGGAACATATTTCTGGAATATGTTCCTGATTTTCTGTTCCTTTTTCTGCGCCAGTACGGATTGAAGGGCGAAGTTTTTGATCTGGTTATAGGCTTTTTCGAGCTCTCCGATCATGATATTGAATGTCTGTGCCAGATCGCCGATTTCGTCCTTGTACTCCACAGATACCCGCTCGGAAAGGTCGTTGACCCTGATGATGTCCTTCATGGTTTTAACCATTTTTGCGAGCGGATTCATGAGGTAGTTGAGGAACACCAGGAGCAGGGCCACTGCAAGCACGATGGATATAGCGAGAATCACTGCGCTCTGCGTTACGATTTCGTTCACCTCGCGATAGAAACTGTCCCGTTCGTCTGTCACGAGCACGAACCACTTGAACGGCTCGTAGAAGAACGACTGGCCGACCAGAGCTTTTCCGTTCGCCGCTGTTTCCACCCATCCTTCTTTTTTGCCGTCGATGAGCGATTTGAGCATCGCTTTTTCCACTTCGCTGATCTTGATCACGGAACTCTCCATGACGAGATTCCCGTCGTAGTCTACAGCGAAGATGAGTTCGGTTTTGCTCCTTATAAGGGTCTGTGCGTACGACATAACCGCTTTTTTCGTCACATCTATGTATTCAGGTCTTTCGCTTAGGTTGTTCGTTACCAACAGGTTCCACTGGTTGTCCGCATATTTTTTCACTTCTTGGGCTTTGAATCCGAGGAAATCCACTGCGATTCGCGTGATGCCGCTTCTCGCGGAAAATGAAGAGGAGACGCCTGTAAGCAGAAGCATGGCAACAAGGAGAGGGATGACGATCAGCAGAATTTTTACACGGATACTCATATTATCAACTGTCTATAGATCGCTTTTATGATATATACTATACTATAATGACGAATAGTGCATTGTTGCAAGAGCGTGCTTGAAGACTACGGATAAAAAAAGGTAAAAGCGTATGGCAGACCAAAGTCCAAAAGAAAACGACACACTGCCCGAAGAGAGGAAAACCGGAGAGACGCTCGTCATAGACGAAGCCGGTTTTACCAACGAAGACAAGGCCGAAATACTCAATCATATAGAAAAGATCGTTGCGGATTCGAGAATAGCGGTGACGCCGGAAACGTTCAAGTTGAAGCCGCGGAAAAAAGGAGTGCTCTTCCCTATCCTCGTGAATGTGTTCGCCGTTGTGCTCGTAGGAGTTGGCATATTCTTTTTTTCTCTGTATTTCGGAGTGAGACAGCAAAGCCTCACCCTTGAAACGCGGAGATATTTTTCCGCAGAAGGTCAGCTTATCGAAGAATTGAAAAAGGAATCGGAACAGAAGCTTCAGGAGAAGGATCAGGAAATAGACAAGATACAGGGTCAGCTCGCTCAGGTGGATGCGGAACGCGAAAACTTGAAGGCCAACATGGAGACTACCATCAAGACGAGGGAAGAGGAACTGAGGAAGGCCCTCGATGAAGAACTGAAGCGGGAGCGCGAGCGTTTGAGTAAATTGGGAACCTCGGAAGCGGACATCCAGCAGAAATTGAAGGAATTGGAGGAACAGAAAAAGACGGAGTATGCCCGGCAGCTCGATGATTTCAGAAAACAGGCGCAAGCTTCCTTGGAAACCAAGGAGAAGGAACTCCTCTCCGTAAAAGGTCAATTGCAGGACACTCTTCAAAAAGCGAACCAGGAACGGTCCCAACTCGCAGAAGAGGCGAAGAAGCGCGAGGAGAAGATGAAGGCTCAATTCGAAGCGGAAAAGGCAGCGCTTCAGGAGCAGACGTCGGAAGCTGAAAAACGGCTCAAAAGCATGGCGGAAAGCAGGGATCGGGAACAATTGGTGCTCGACCAGATATTGGGGAGCTATTCCGTCATCATGGACAAGATACGGAGCCAAAATTTCGCAGAGGCGACTTCCGGTCTCGATTCGCTGCAGAAGATGTTGCAGGACACATCCGTCGATGCTTTTCCGTCCATAGCGAAGCGGAGGAGCGTGGATCTTTCCGTCATTCAGTCGTTGCGCGATCTTATCACCGAGAAAACCATCAGGGCTTCTGTGAATACGGCTCCTCTTCTCGAAGCCTCGAGCAGGCTCGACCGCGCTCAGGCCATGGTTGATAATGCGAACTCGCTCCTTGCTGCAAATAATACGAAAGATGCGAGGGATATGTATCTGCGAGCATTGAACGAAATACCGTCCGCCTCTGCGGCCTACGGAGCGCTCCGCGACATGGACTCTAAGGCTCAGGGTTCGAGCCTCGCATCAGCAGCCGATTCCGCTGCTTTGCTCATGCGGGAAGGAAAGCCCGACGAGGCGATGGAATTATATGCCAAAGCTTTGAACGGCATTTCCCGCAGCTCCTCAGACCCGGTACTCCTCGTCGCTTCGGGGATTCTGGACGCGTACAGGCTGAAAGCTCAGGCTCTGGCCAACGACAAAGAGAAAGCGCTCAAGGATATGCAGGCGGAACGCGAGAAAACCGTGAAAGACATCATCGCGGACAAAGAAAAAGCCGTGAGGGATGCTCAGGCGGATAAGGACAAAGCGCTGAAAGAACTACAGGCCGAACGGGACAGAACGGTACGGGATCTGCAGGCGGAACTGGCGAAGCGGAACGACGATATCGCACGGCTCAGGACCTCGGTAAGCGGTCTGGAAACCGAGAAAGGCTCTTTAAGCGAATATGAGGCTGATCTCAAGTCCCTGAAGAATCAGTATGCGCAGGATCAGCAGCGCGTCAATTCTCTCATAATCATGGGCAGAAGGGAAGACCTCATAGAGGCGCGGAGGGTGCTCATGAATTCACTGAACACTGAGGCGGGAAAAGATGTATTCCCCAATTTCGTCAGGATCATGGAAACAATTCAAACTGCGCTCACGAACAGGGAAAAAGATGCGGCCCGCAACGAAGCACGGGAAACCGCGTTGAACGAAGTTGTGCAGTTCACTCAGTATCTCGCGGGGTCTCAGGCCGTTGCAGGCGATGCAAAAACCAGGATAGTGAACAAGGCCCAGAGCGATCCGCTTTTCAGCGCCGTTGCGAGGGAGATACAGGCGCTCGCAACATCGGGACAGGTAGCGCAGCAGGTAAGCACTGCGCAATACAGGCTTTTGGGAACGGTGTCGTCCGTTTCGACGAAGAACCTCGTCATCGAGCGGCTCATCAGCCTGGCCGTGAAACCGAATGCCATCATACAGATCAAGAGAAGAACGCCTTCCGGTCAGGAAACGATTATCGCTTTGGGCAAGGTGAGCGACGTCTCGACGGATAAGATACGGGCGCAGATCGATGTTGTGTACAACGACTCGGTTCAGCCCGCTGTTAAGGATATTGTCTATATTGAAGCCGGAACGAACTGACCGGCCGAAAGCGCTCTGCATACAGCCTCCGGTCTACGACTTCGCGTTGTACGATTTATATCTCAAACCCTTCGGATTGCTCCGCATCGCGCGCTGGCTCGAAGATGGCGGTTACGATGTGTCTTTCGTCGATGCGCTCGACTACAGAGATCCCCTTTCAATCGGCCGGTTGGGGAAACCGAAACGGAAGGCGGACGGGACCGGCAAGTTCTTCAGGGAGCCCGTTCTCGAGCCCGCTGTATTCCGCAGCGTGAAGAAGAAAAGCGCGGGTTTCTCGAGGCGCTTCGCGCGGTACGGAATTCTCACGGAATCGTTCAAACACCGCATCGCCGAAAAACGACCGGATATCGTCCTCGTTTCATCGGGCATGACGTACTGGTATTACGGAGTCGCAGAGACCGTAGCGCTGTGCAGAGGCATCTGGCCGAATGTACCGATCGTGGTGGGAGGCGTGTATGCGAGCCTCATGCGGGAACACTGCCTCAAAGCTACTGGAGCGGATTTCGCGGTGAGCGGGGACGGAGGAGCAGGGCTTGCGGAGCTGCTCCCCGCGCTCCATCTTCCGGTTCCCGCAGGCATGCTTCCCTCAGGCCCTCTTCCATTGCGCAGCGTGTTTGCCGATGCTGGCGTTCTGAGGCTGAACGCCGGATGTCCTTTCTTCTGCGATTACTGCGCATCCGTTCAAGTATCCGGAAGGTTCTCCAGAGGGGATCCTGAAAAGCTCTTTAGCGATTTTCTTTCTCTCTATTCGTCCTGCGGCACGAGGCACTTCGCGTTTTACGACGATGCCCTGCTTGCGGACAAGGAATCCGTATTCGTTCCGTTCCTGAAACGAATCGCGGATGGGAAGTTCGATGCTGCATTCTATCTTCCCAATGCAGTGCATATCCGTTTTCTGGACGAGGACACTGCGAGGCTCATGAAGCGCGCAGGATTCCGCGAAATTCGGATCGGCTTCGAAAGCGCTTCGCCGGAGTTCCACGAAGGCCACGACGACAAACTCACGCCTGCCATGTACGGTCCTGCGATACAGGCGCTCAAAGCGGCAGGTTTTTCAGGGGCTTCCATAGGGGTCTACGTGCTCGCAGGGCTTCCAGGCCAATATGCCGAGGAAGTGGAGGCTTCCGTGCAGTATGCAGGCTCTTGGGGAGTTCGGGTCCATGTCGCGGAGTTCTCGCCCGTGCCCGGTACCGGATTGTGGCGGCAGTGCGTGGCCTCGAGTGCGCTCCCTCTCGCAGAAGAGCCCTTGTTTCACAACAACAGTTTTTTCCCCATGGAATGGGAGCATTTTACGGCTGAGGATCTGAAGCGGTTGAAGGCCCTCTCGCTGACCTTTGTGCGGAAATCGCTTGAATAGTCCACCCCGTTTAGAGAGCTCTGATCTATACAGTTGAATTTGTCGACAATAGAAAGTAAGGCATGATATGCGGAAAATTGTACTGATTGTAGGATTGGCGTGCATGGCGGCCCTCACCCTGCCGGGGTTCCTCCATTCGCAGGAGATAGAACTCGCCATAGTCTCCGAATCCCTTTCGTACCTCGGCTCGCCTTATGCGTATGGAGGATCGGAAGAAGCAGGCTTCGACTGTTCAGGGTTCGTGTTTCTCATCTATTCCAAGTATGTTCCGAATATGCCGAGGCGAAGCATAGATCAGTTCAGATTCGGAGAGATCGTGGATTGGGGCGGGCTGGAGCCTGCCGATCTGGTATTTTTCAAAACATTCGAGGCTCCGGTATCCCATGTCGGCATCTACCTAGGAGACGATTCGTTCATCCATGCGGCATCCGAAGGTCCCCGTACAGGCATCATCATTTCTTCCCTCAAGGAACCATATTACAAAGCGTCCTACATGGGAGCCCGCAGAGTGCTGTCCTCTTCTCAGGGCATGAACGGACGGGTCCCTGATGAAGATGAAAAGCTGTCCGTTCCTATGAAGAAATAGGGCCTGATATCCTCGAACGGCTTGAACTGCCGTACAAAAACCGGATCGAATCTGACCGAGAGGCCGAACCCCAGAGGGAAAGAGAGCACGCCTGCGTATCCTGCGATGATCGTGAGCTCGACTCCTGTGTACAGGTAGTCGTCGAAGGATACCCCCGTTCCGCTCACATGCGCTTTTTTTTCCGCATGCAGCCCTCCGCCCATACCGAGGAGGTAGAAACCGAAAGGAAGCGGCGTATCCAGCATGGCTATTGTGAACAGGTAATCCAGAGAAAAAAGGAGGCTTCCCGGCGTAATTTGAGGATTCGCCGTGAACATACCGCGGGCTGCAATGTCCGCCAGGCCGAACATGCTTTCGCTTATCCAGGAGCTCTTGAGCCCGAGCTTCATCATCTGATGCCGAAACAGCGAAGGGAAAAAAAAGGAAGTATTCGCCCGCACAATGAAGCCGGAAACGGGGATGGCCTCGAAGCGCAGGGGAACCGACAGAACCGCTGCCAGGGAAACGCCGAACGGCGAATATATGTCATAGCTGCTTGCGGATTTTCTGAACGAGAACGAGAAGCTCGAAAATGGATAGAGCGTGTTGCACATAAGGGGCGATGCGAGGCCGAAGCTTTCAGGGAACGTGAACGACGCTTCGTCGACAAGAGCGAAGGAATGAGTCATGCCTGCGCTCACGGACAGACCCAAGATGTTCTTTTCAAATACGGTGCTCAAGACCGGAAAATTCATCTGTAGCGTCTGTGTCGTGGTCTGCGTGTGATAGTCCTTCGCTGCGATATCGTAGGTCTGTCCTACCTCATACGTTATACCGAGCCTACCGAGTCTGAAGTACAGGGAGCCTGAAGCATCGGTCTGTCCTGTTTCTGGAAAAAGCGAAAGGGAGAAGCTGTAACTCGAAGTGCCCAGGTACGAGTAGCCCGTGTGATAAGCGCCCATTCCCAATGCGATGGTGCCGTTGGAGTGGAATTTCAGCGCTGGGTAGGGCAACCAGAGCAGGGGAAGGGGCCAATCTGTATAGTCCTGCGACGGGTAGGAGGAATTCCATACGAAGGGCTGTGGAAGAGGCTCATGCGTGCGACGAATCTCCTCCATCGGTTTTTCGGAGATCGTCGGTTTCTCTTTTATGCAGTATCCTTTCGATGTGTACGAGGCATAGATCAGCGTTCCTCCGTGCTCGGTTCCTGCCCATGCGGCCACAGGGTCCTCTGCTGCAGGTGTAATGCGGTTTGTATCCAGGTCCGCCTTGTACAGCGCGAGGCTTCCTGAGCGGTCCGACGAGAACATGATTTCGCAGTTCGATACGAACACGGGAAAATAGTCGCCGGGGAAATCGGGCCCTATGATCCGCATGGCCGCTTCCGTGTTGTGGGCTTCGAGGTTTGGTGAGGTCGGCCGGATCGGCACAAGATAGTCCATGACGCATATGTCCTGCATTCCGCGGACGTTCAAGGCGAACGCGATTTTCTTTCCGTCCGGAGAGAAACAGGGATTGTACACATTCGCGGACGGATACGCATAGAGAACGCCTAACGCTCCTGTTTCGAGATCTACGGTTACGAGGCGGCTGTATGGGCCTATTCCTTGGACGGCTACAAGATGCTTTCCATCTCCGGATAAGGCAGGTTGCCATAGATGCGCGGCTTGCGTCAGGCGCTTGAGCTTTCCGGTGCCGACATCGTACAACGAAAGGTCGGCGGTAAGGGTCTCTCCGCTCTCGTGGCCACCGTCCGAACGGAATGAGGAAAACGCGATCAAGCTCCCGTCTGTCGAAGCGCTGAAGGAGGAATGATCGGTCAGGGTGACTGATAGGAGAATATTCTCTTTTCCTTCTGCGGGATCGAACCGTACTATGGCCGGCGCTTCGTGAAGAGTACGCCTGTATAGATACAATCCCGCCTCTGTGATTACAGGGAGGTAGTAGTCGCCGATGTCGTCAGGACTCAGCAGTTTTCCGCCGACTATGCGTTTGTACGGTTCGTATTTCGCTTCGAGCGTTTCCTGCATATCGG
>CAZWAS010000002.1:42242-45684 GCA_964631915.1 uncultured Spirochaetales bacterium
CTTCACATATTCGCCGTGTATACGCCTGAACGAATCGTACCCGAATCGCTCGAGGAGATAGCTCACGAATACGTAGCCCGCGACGTACTGTCTGCCGTTGGGAGGGAAGACGGACGTGTATCCGGCCTGCGGAAAGGAGAAAAAATTCCTTTCCAGAATCCTCGCTTTATAGAGCATTTCGAAGAAAGGATTCCGTCCCCTGCCTCCCTCCGTAAACAGACTTTCGGTGTTCGTCGTTATGCCCTCGATCATCCAGCCCGGCATGAACTGGGTGAAAAATTGCGGGAACCACATGATCAAGCCCGGCATGAAAACGGCTGTTCCCGGCTTTACACCTTCTCCGAACAGTTTCGCAAGATCGCTGAAAAAGCCTTTCTCGTACGATATGTGTACGAAATGGGTAAGCTCATGCGTGAGAAGGCTCCTGAGCCAATTCTCGTTGCGCGCTCCGTTCCAAGGGGTGGAAGGAGCTGTGACATAAAGCTCGAGATGAGCAGGCGGATACGTGAACGAACCGTTGGCGGTGTCTATCCGCGAGAATACGATGCAGGGAATCAAGTCCGGTTTCGAATCGAGAAAGGAAGTGACGCTGTCATACACATCTTCGGCGAACGTGACGAGCTCGTCTACGGCGGCCTTGTCCTTCTCTTCGTATATGAACAGGAAGTGATCGGTTCTCGTCTGCTTCCATCCCTGGAAGGGCTCCTCTGCATGGAGAAAAGCGCAGAACCCGAGGGCGCACAGCAGCAACATGAAATTCTGCATATGGCCATCTTGCAGTCGGCGATGTGTTTTTGCAAAGGGTGTTCGCATCTTTTATAAACCGATTATACAAACTATTCACGCATGCCGTACGGCCCGAGGTTCAATATCCTTCCTCATTCAATATGTGCAAGAGAGTGCTTCCTCCACGAATGCTGCAATGAGTGCAGGATCCGCATCGAAGAAATGGTCGGATGGGGCGAGAATATAGCCTCCTCCGTCCCCGGCTTCTTTGAAGCATTTCCGGACATAGGCCCTTGTCGCTGAGGCTTCACAGCCTTTGAAGTAGTGCCCCTGATCGAAGCCGCCGATCATACAGACCCTCTGTCCGATCCTCCGTTTCGCCTCGCGGAGATCTACATCGGCCCCCATGTCCGGCGGGGTGAATGTCTCCATCGCATCGGGCCCCATATCGGCGATATCTTCGAGTATGGGCATCATTCCCCCGCACGTATGGTATACGATTCTGATTCCCACCTTGTGCGCTTCCTCGATGAGATCGCGGTCGTAGGGAGCTACGAATTCTCTGAAGATAGCGGGACTGATCACTGTGGATGATGCGTCTCCTCCACCGAGTTCCATAAGGTCATAGCCGGACCCCTCGAGCGACCGGATATATCTGCGTTTCCGCTCGCGCAGTACACACAGCACATGGTGCACCCATACCGGATCGTCGAACGTATCCATAATAGCCTGCTCTGTCCCTCTGAGACAACAAAAATCCTGCCAGCAGCCAGGCTGGCCATAGATATCGAAGGGCAGGATGAAGGCCCTGACGATGCCTCGTTCGCCGAAGCGTTTGACTTCTTGTTGTACCGCTGCTGTGTCGCAGAGAGGATGGGTCATGAACTTCTCGATGAGATCTATATCCCGTTTTTCTTTTAAGAGGTACTCTGCGACCCATTCGGTGTAAGAATTCCTCTGAATGACGCAGCTGAGATTCCCCTTCGGTGTGACGATCGTGTGCCTCACCGTTTTGAACTCCTTGTGAGGTATCGCTTCGCGGACCATTCTCCAGCGATCCGAAACGATCCTCTTGCTCTGAAGGAATCCCGGTTCGTCTTGCCCCGGTTCGAAATACTCCCCCCGGGATTCGTCCGGCAACACGGGTATAACCCACGAGATGGCGTCCATCTTGAAATAGTCGAAAAACTCATCGGACGACATTCCCCCCATATATGTGTCGAGAAAGTACGGCATTACATGATGCGTGGTGACGGGAAGCCTGTCCGGTTTTTGCTTTTCGAGTGCAGTCAGTAAGCGTTGTTTAGATGTCATGTTTTTCACCTTTGCGGCGGCCTCTTTACCCACAGTTCCACTGTTGGTCTTTGCGCCGGTATGTATTTATGCAATGCAGCTTGTCAGAATTTTTTCCTGGGAGACCGAATTGCGGGGGAATTCCCCTTTTATCCTTCCTCCTGCCATGACATAGATTCTGTCGCACATGCCGATGACCTCCTGCATTTCGGAGGACATCATGATGACGGCCATACCGGTATGGGAGAGTTCATCCATGATTTTGTAGATCTCGGATTTGGCCCCTACGTCTATTCCTCGCGTAGGTTCATCGATGATGAGGATTTTCAGACCTTTTTTCATAAGCCAACGAGCCAAGATCGCCTTCTGCTGGTTCCCTCCCGAAAGCTTGGCCATAAGCTGTTTCATCGAAGGCGTTCGTATGGACAGCAAATCTATCATCGCTTGCACGGACTCTTTCTCCCTCGCTCGAGATATGCCGAAGCGGGAACTGATCTCCTTGAGAGACATTATGGAGATATTGTCTTTCACGCTCAGATCTGGGAATATTCCGAAGAGCTTTCTATCTTCGGGAACGAGCCCTATCCCCATATCCCGTGAGCGGACCGGATCGTTTGCCGGAACATCCCGTCCTCCGAGGGTGATCGTTCCTCTTATGCGTCGGTCGATACCCATCAAAGCGAGTGCGAGTTCGGTTCTCCCCGAACCCATAAGTCCTGCGAACCCGACGATTTCGCCCTTTCTAACAGTGAAGGAGATATCTTTCACTTTCTCCGAAGTTAGGTTCCGCACTTCAAGGACGATTTCCCCTAATTTCGGTTCCGTTCGAGGCAGGAGGGAAGAGAGTTCCCTGCCGACCATCATCGATATCAGTTTCGCATGCGAAAGATTTTTTGTATACTCTGTTCCGATGTAGGTTCCATCCCTGAAGACTGTCACTCGATCAGCGATCGTGAATATCTCATCGAGCTTGTGGGAGACATAGATTATGCCGACGCCTTTTTGTTTCAATTTTTCGATAAGTTTGAAGAGAATCTCGGTTTCGGCCGGGCAGAGTGCCGATGTCGGCTCGTCCATGATGAGGATATTCACATCCAAGGACAGCGATTTGGCTATCTCGACAAGCTGCTGCTGAGCGATGGACAGGTGGCGGAGTTTTTTTTTCGGGTTCATGTGGAGCCCTACTTCCTCGAGGTACTCTTGTGTCTTAGCATACAGAGTTTTCCACTGCACCTTACCGGTCCAAGATGTCGGAAGCCTGCCGAAGAAAATATTTTCCGCTATGGAAAGATCCGGCACGAGGTTGAGTTCCTGATAGATGACGCTGATCCCGTTGCGAATCGCATCGAGCGGTTTTTGTATCCGCGCCGGTGTAGAGTTGAGAAGATACGTACCGTCGAAATCGTACACCCCTGCGATAATC
>CAZWAS010000002.1:45694-50438 GCA_964631915.1 uncultured Spirochaetales bacterium
GTGGATTTTCCTGCTCCGTTTTCGCCCACGAGCGCATGGACTTCTCCTGCTAGGAGTTCAAACTCCACGCCTTTCAGTGCATGAACGCCGGGGAACTTTTTGTGTATATCCTTCAATTTGATCAATGGATGCGTCGATGTATGCTGGGTTATCATAATTCACTCCATCTATTCCGTCGTCCTTACGAGTTTTTTCTGCAAATTCCTTCTCCTGGTTCCGTCGAGGTATACGGCAAGGATGATGACTACGCCACGCGCTATGTCATGGTAGAAAGAGGAGACATTGAGAAGGATCAGGGCATTGCTTAGGACTCCCAGGATCAGTATACCGATGAAAGCGCCGGTGAGTGTCCCAACTCCTCCGGTAAGACTGATTCCTCCGAGGATGACAGCAGAGACAACCTGGAGTTCGAATCCCGATCCTGCGTTCGGCTGGCCGGAAAACATTCTGGATGCGAGAATGATCGCGCTCAAAGCCGCAAACATGGAACCCATCACATAGACCCAGAGTTTCATCCTGTCCACTGGAAGCCCCGAGAGCCGGGATGCGTTTACATTGCCTCCGATGGCGTATAGATAACGGCCGAAAGCCGTGTGATTGAGAACATAATAGAAAACTGCAAAGAGAAAAATCATGATGACCACAGGGATCGGGAGGGGGCCGATGAAACCTGTCCCGATGGTCTCGAAAGCGTCCACTTTCGCTTGGACGGATACGGCATTGGTGCTCACATAAGCGACTCCTCGATAAATGGCGAGAGTACCGAGTGTAGCGATGAGAGAATTGATTTTCGCTTTGGTGACCAGAAAGCCGTTTATCAAACCGAGGAAAGCACCGGTTCCCAGCCCTGAAAGGATGGCACACGCGACGCTTCCTGTGGCGTTGAGCGCCCACACCGTTATGATTCCCACCACAGCCTGTGTAGAGCCGACACTCAGATCGATCTCGCCCATCAGAATGATCATGACCATACCTATACCGGTGATGGCGGTGAGAGATGTCTGCCTGAGGACATTCATAAGATTCGTGGCTGAAAGAAAGACAGGTGTCAGGATCGCTGTGATGATGCAGAGGCCCATGAGGGCTATAACAAGGCTTGCCTGCTCGCCTGAAAGAATGGTGTTTATGGTTATGGCAGGTTTGCCGTTTTTCGTATTCAAGGTGGTTTACTCCTTTTACTTATCAAGAAAAATTTCATATAATTGATCCAACGGGGAGGGATAAATATCCCTCCCTCTTGCGTAGGGTCGGCATGCCTTTTTTCCGGTTTGCGGGAACCGATAAAAGAGCCGACCCTTTTACTTCTTCATAAGTCCGCGAATAGCTTCATAATTCATTTTGTACTTGTCGCTGTCCTTTGTGTAGAATTTGTCGAAATTGGTGGTGTCTATCACGATTGTGGGGGTCTCGTAGTGGGCGGGCAGTGTTTGGTTTTTAGAAATTGCCACCGCAGCATCAATAATCGCTACGCCGACGAAATTGGGAAACATGGCGAGAGCCGCTTTATAGGGTCCTTTGCTCAGAAGAGCATTCTGCCCGACCGCTCCCTCGAAACCGAAGCCTATGGCCGTAAGCTTGCTCTCATCAAGCCCCGCGGCCTTGTACGCGGCCATTCCGCCGGTCGTCGAATCATCGTTGATGCCGAATATTACATTCACATCCGGATGAGCGGTCAGTGCATCCTGGGAAACGGCGAGAGCTTTCTCCTTTAATCCTTGTCCGTCCACTTCCTGAAGAATTTCATACTTTATTCCGGAGGCTGCAAGGGCCTCTTTGAAGCCGGCAACACGCTGGCGGCAGTCTTCAAAGTTGGGCAGTCCGACGATGAGGATCTTCGGATCGATCTTGTTCTCCTTGGCGTACTTCACGAACCACTCGCCTGCCTTCCTTCCACCGACCTGATTGCTGATTCCCACATAGGTCTTAGCCCCCTCCACCACGTTCGATTCGGTGATCACCGGAATGCCTGCCTTTTCCGCCTGTTTGACGACGGGCCCCAAGGCCTTGGCATCGACAGGGGTGAGTACGAGAACATCTACTTTTTGAGTTATGAAGTTTTCTGCAGCCGAAATCTGCTTCGAGACATCCAGATTCGCATCCGCGATCCTCAGATCGACTCCGAGTTCGGCGGCGCGGTCCTTCGCACCATTGCAGATATTCTGGTACCATTCGTGGGACATGAAATTGACGACGTAGCCGACGGTCAACTTCTTCCGCCCGCTTTCTTCCGCCTTTCCTCCCGCGAACAGGTTCCCTGTCATTGCAACGAGCAACAATGCAAGGATGACGATGACAGAATTCTTACGCAGGTTTACCATGATAAAACCTCCTCTATAAATAAGGTAAAAATATTATGCTTCACGCTGAAGCATATGTTCTGAGTACGATTCTTTCGGTTTATCGGATTTCCCCTTGCCGGGGTGGGAGAAGAAATCCTGAAGCACTAAAGCGACCCCTCCGTAGAGGTGGATATCCTTTCCGAGAGATGAATTGAGAACCCTGACTTTGTTCGCTATGACGGAAAACGCCCCCTCTCGTACGCTCTTCTGGATAGGTGGCATCACTGCGGAGAGGTCCGCGTTTCCTATATCGTTTCCCGCTACGATAATCATCTCCGGACTGAAAATGTTCGCGAGGGACACAGCCCCTATGCCCAAGATGCCGCTGATCTCTTCAATCGCTTGTTCGGCTTGAGGGTCACCGTTTTTCGCTTTTTGGAAAATATCTTCGATCTCCCCGACGATCTTCATGCGATCTTCTTTCGCAGCATCCCCTACAGGGAGCCTCTTTTTCACTCTGTAACATTCCACGAGTTTGAGAAAACTTCCATACATCTCAAGACATCCGACATTGCCGCATACACATTTTCCGCCGCGGTAGTCGATCGTGGTATGACCGATTTCTGATACGACATCGTCTTCTCCTCGGTAAAGCATTCCATCGATTATGACCCCTGACCCTATGCCGATACCGACGGAATAGAGCACGAAATTGTTCACCTCTCTGCCGTTGCCGAACCAACTCTCGCCGAGAGCGCTGACGTTCGCTTCATTGTCGGTGAACACATCTACATGAAACCGCTCGCGGACTATATCCGCCAGATTGATGTTGCGCCAATCGAAGGGCGCATCGTTTGTTTTGAGGAGACTGCCTGGTGCTCCGAGGAGGATGCCCTTCTTTGCATTGATGGGACCGGGCGCTGCTATAGCTATGCCCAAAAGGTTGGAGATGTCGGCGTTCGAAATTTCAATGGTCCGTTCTATGAAGCGTATCACCTCCTCCTCGATTGCCTTACCTTGTTCTCTGTATATATTCTTGAATTCCTCGAGCTTCGTGAGGATGTTCCCAGCTAAATCACATACTGCTGCGCGCACGACGGAACGGCCGAGAAATACAGAGATAATTTTGTGTTTTTCCCTATTGATGGCAAGTCCGATGGGTTTTCTTCCCCATCCCTGGCCATAAGCATCCGTCCCCATTTCGGTGACGAGACCTTGAGAGATAAGGGCGCTCGTGATCTTGGTGATAGTCGCCTGTGTAAGGCCGGTGATGTCTGCTATCTCCTTTCTGGAGATGAGCTCATGCTGCTGGATCAGCTTCAGTACGAGGGCTCGATTGTGCACCTTTACAAGTTTCGCATTTGTGCCGTGCAAATTGGTCACCCCCCTGAACTTTCACCCCTAACGGTGATACCTTATTATTTAATTAGATTAATTAAGTATATAGCATGGTATTCTATTTTTGTCAAATTTTTTGAGCATTTGTAAATACTAGCTAGCGATAGTTCGACGGTTCTTGCGATGTGGATGCTGAGAATTAGGGCGGTCGGTTCACAGCATGGGGCGTTTCATGTGCCATTGACCGGTTGATGTTCAACCGCTATATATTAGAGAAACACATATACTCCTTTTGCTGAGGAGGCAAGCATGGCAGCAGAAACACGGAAAGAAAAGGATTCCATGGGCGAGGTCGAAATACCCGACGATGCGCTCTGGGGGGCTCAGACGCAGCGGGCGCTTCTGAATTTCGGTATATCGCCTTTGCGCATTCCCAAGACGATGATAGAAGCTCTCGCGCTGGTCAAAGCGGCATCCGCGGAAGCGAACAAACGGCTCGGTCTGCTTCCCAAAGAAGAGGCGACAGCCATCCTCACTGCTGCCGGGGAAATTATGGAAGGCAGGTTTCACGACCAGTTTCCTGTAGATGTGTTTCAGACCGGTTCCGGCACTTCATGGAACATGAACATGAACGAGGTGATAGCGAACCGAGCGCACGAGCTGCTCGGTCTTCCGCGGGGTGCAGGGCGGATACACCCGAACGACCATGTGAACAAGGGACAATCCTCCAACGATGTCATTCCCACTGCCATAAACATTGCGAACCGCCTGGACGCTCAGAAGCTTTCCATCGAGCTCCACAGGCTCAGCGAAGGGTTGCGCGCCAAAGCATTCGCTTTTGAGCGGGTCCTGAAGCTCGGCAGGACGCACCTCCAGGATGCGGTGCCCATGACCCTCGGAGACGAGTTTTCCGCGTATGCGACCCAGATCGATAAGGCAGGCAGGCGCGTTCAGAAAACCTTCCAGAGCTTGGAAGAACTTGCACTTGGGGGCACAGCCATCGGCACCGGTCTGAACACACACCCGGAGTTTGCGAATATCGCAGTGTCGTATATTGCTTCGGTGACCGGCCTCCCGTTCAAGAAAGCTGCGGATCCCTTCGAGCCCATAGCAGGCCGGGACGCTCA
>CAZWAS010000002.1:50474-51083 GCA_964631915.1 uncultured Spirochaetales bacterium
TCTCATGAAAATCGCTCAGGATTTCAGGCTTCTTGCGAGCGGGCCGCGGGCCGCGTTAGGGGAAATAACGCTTCCGCCTCTTCAACCCGGCAGCTCGATCATGCCTGGAAAAGTGAACCCCGTCATTCCCGAGATGGTCATACAGGCGGCCGCACACGTTATGGGAAAACATCTTTCGGTCACCATTGCCTGCCAGAACGGCCCTTTGGAGCTCAACATCATGCAACCCCTCATAGCCTACGAGACTCAGTCCGCTCTTGAGCTTCTCACGAATACTGTACGGGTCTTCCTTTCCAAGTGCGTGGAAGGTATCGAAGCCGACCCGAAACGCTGCGAGTCGTGGATAGAATGGAGTCTCGCGTTGGTCACTCCTCTTGCCCTGAAGATCGGCTACGACAAAGCCGCTGAAGTCGCATATAAGGCATATGAAGAGGGGCGCACGATCAGAGACATAGTGATCGATGAGCATATTCTGAGCAGGGAAGAGGCAGACTGCATCCTCGATCCGAAGCGGATGCTGCGGCATTAGGCTTCCGACCGCGGCTCGGTTCCTGCCTGCTTCGCGCACGTTTTGTCCGGCGGCGCCTCTTCATGCGCCCTGTGTATGGA
>CAZWAS010000002.1:51093-59974 GCA_964631915.1 uncultured Spirochaetales bacterium
TCCTCGGAGCCGCGCCGGTCGCAAGGCGTATGTTCCCGCGCCCTGCATATGGCGACAAAATAGTACGAAAGCGGTATACTTTCGGGAAACCGTCCCACAAGGGCCGGATACTTGCTGCATCGGAGTGGTCATCTTGAAAACAGTGAAACGGTTTTGGTGGTTTCTGTTTTTCGCTCTTTCAACGCACACTGCGGTGTTTTCTCAGGACGATACGGATTATGTCCCCTTTTTCGAAGAGCCTGCGCAACGTTTCGCCGTATACGAATCTGCTCATTACATACTCGTATCCGACCTCCATCCCGATTTCTGCAGCCAGATATTGTCTCGGCTCGAATACGCATATGCCGCCATGCAGGGCATAACGGCGTCGCAGGGGTTCGAAACAGGCAACAGGCTTCGCGTGAGGATCTTTTCAAACATCGGACAGTTTCAGGCGTTTCAGCGGGAGCGCTGGAAAGAGTCGGGAAACAGGACGTCGTTCGTATACCACCATACGGGGAATCCTTCGGACAGAGAGCTCGACGGGTTTTGGAAGCCGGTGAAATCGTTCTGGGCCTCCCTTCAGCACGAGCTGTTCCACGCGTATTTCCGGACGGTCTTCGATTATCCCCCGCAGTGGCTCGACGAAGGATTCGCGGAGCTTATGGAGTCCACGATATTCAAGGAAAACGGTGTGGCAGTGCATATGCCTCACTTAGCCTGGATCAAGCAGATACAGGAACAGGTACTCCCTGCAAAGGCGCACTGCAGGTTCATACCCTTGAGAGAACTCATGCTGATGAGCAAAGACGCATGGCTGGCGGAAGAGGGATCGACTTATCCGCTTTCCTGGGCGGCGGTGTACTTTTTGTACGAGGTGCACGGCGGAGGCAGGCAGTTACTCAAACGCTATATTTCCCAGCTCAATTCGAAAAGCCAGAGGGAGACCAACACGAATCTCGCATGGAAAGGCACATTTCAGAAAGACGGCAATCCCCAAGCTCCGAATTTCGATGCCATCGAACGGGATTTCAAGGCATGGCTTTCCAAACTCGGTTTCGGCGATGCGTGGAACTCGTACCGGAACGCTCTGGATGCGAAATCCGGCAAGGAAAAAACCGAATTGCTCCTGAAATCCGTCAGACTGGAGCCGGATTTCTACGCATCCCGCTATTTCCTTTCCCTCCTGTATTTCGAACAGGCCAGGTATAAAGACGCTTTGGAACAGGCTGAGGCGGCGGTTTCCCTGTTTCCCGAATACGTATCCGGTATCCGTGCGGCGCTGAAAGCGGCTTCCGCCCTGAACCGTTTCGACGTTGCGGAATACTACTTGGGCCGGCTCCGTATGTACGGTTCGGGCAACTTCGGCCTCGTGGCCGAGGAGGTTGCCCTCATCAAACGGTGGAGACAAGCGAACCCCGGAGCAGAGCCGTACGATCCGAATCCTGTTCCGCAGGGGCGGATTCGGAGCGACTAAGGAGTTCATCATGATGTTGTTCGCTCAAGGTTCTCCGGAACACAGGTTTACCGATACCGATCTGGAAGCCGGTCTGTACGAGGCATTAGAGAAGGCTGGAGGAAAAACCAACCGGGTGCTCGCTATTCCGCCTGACTTCACGCGCTTCCATTCCAGGGCAGGCAGAATCTGCGAATTGCTGTTCAAGTATTACGGAAAAGGGCTCGTGGATGTTTTGCCGGCTCTCGGCACCCATGCCCCGCTCGGAAATGAAGAGATCGAACGGATGTTCGGAGCATTGCCCTTTTCCCTGTTTCGCGTTCACGATTGGCGGAACGATATAGTCACTTTAGGATCCGTGCCAGCTTCTTTCGTGGAGGAGGTATCTGAAGGAAAACTGCATTTTCCTTGGCCCGTTCAGGTGAACCGGCTTCTGGTCTCGGGCAGGCACGATCTCATTTTTTCCATAGGCCAGGTTGTTCCGCATGAAGTGGTGGGTATGGCGAACCATTCGAAAAACATCTTCGTGGGAACCGGCGGAAAAGAAGGGATAGATAAGAGCCACTTCCTCGGTGCTGTATACGGCATGGAACGGCTCATGGGAAGATCGGACACTCCGGTACGGGCATTGTTCCGATACGCATCCGCACACTTTGCATCCGGCCTTCCGATTCTCTATATCCTCACCGTAGTCGGGAGGGACGGCGACGGAGGGCTTGCTCTCCGAGGGCTCTTCATCGGCGATGACGAGGAGTGCTTTTACCGTGCAGCCGAATTATCGAGAAAGGTCAATATATCCATTCTAGAGGAGCCTTTGGACAAAGTGGTCGTATACCTCGATCCGAATGAATTCAAATCCTTCTGGCTCGGCAACAAGGCGATATACCGGACCCGGATGGCTCTGCGGAATTCCGGCGAACTCGTCATTCTCGCCCCTGGGGTGAAGCAGTTCGGGGAAGATCCCGGCATAGACACGCTCATCCGGAAATACGGCTACTGTGGTACGGACACCGTACTCGACCTTGTGGAGAAGAACTGCGATCTCCGGGAATCTCTGAGCGCTGCAGCCCACCTCATACACGGATCCTCGGAAGGACGATTCTCCATCACGTACTGTCCGGGCGGACTGAGCAGGGAAGAGACCGAAAGAGCAGGCTTCGCCTATGCGGATCCTCACCTCATGCTGAAGACGTACGATCCTGCTGTGCTGAAAGACGGCTTTAACACGCTACGCACGGGAGAACGGGTGTTCTTCATCTCGAATCCCGCACTCGGACTCTGGGCGAGTAAAGAAAGATTCGGCGAAGCCGATATTTTCTCAAGAGATTTGGAATAAAATGATTTACATATGCGTTCTCTGAGGATATGATAAAGAATACCTGGAAAAAAGGAGTACTATTCTGGCATTCTTCGATAGGATCTGCAGGGAAAATATAGGAAAGAAAGTGCGGACTTTTTGCCGGGCTTTGCTGTCTTATGTTTCTCCGGTGGTGGTGCGCACGAAGGCTGTGCAGCGTTCTGCGGCAAAAACTTCCGAAAGAATCCGCAGCGCGATCGCGCAGATGTCCCCTCGACAGCTGATATTCGTTTCTGCAAGCGTTCTCTGGACAGCGCTGCTCCTCCCATTGTCTTATGCGCCGGGAATCGGCATTGCAGGAAGTCTCGTACGGCTTGCGCACATCCGAGCCTTTAGACATGGGCGCTCCGGCAACAGGCCAGGGCCAACCGGACTACATGGCGATCATGGAGGCTCCTCCTTCGGACGATGCAGGCCCGCTCAGGTTTTCTGTGTACAAAGTGGTTTCAGGGGACACTATATCTGAAATAGCGAAACGGTACGGCATTTCTCAGGATACTATTATCAGTTTCAATAAAATTCAGCGGGCGCGGGAATTGCAGATCGGACAGGAACTCCGCATTCCGAACAGGGACGGCCTCTTGTACAAGGTGAAGAAGGGGGACACGCTCGAATCCATAGCTGCGGATTACAGCGTTTCTTCCGAGCTCCTCCTGCAGGAGAACGAAGGGTTCGCGGGCATTTCGAGCGGAACAGTGCAGCCTGACATGGAGCTCTTTATCCCCGGTGCGAAGATGAGCAATTTCGAACTGCGCAAGGTCTGGGGAGAGCTCTTCAGGAGGCCTACAGCGGGCTGGACATCCTCCCGGTACGGATATCGCTCCGATCCGAGAACCGGGGCCCGGAGATTCCACAACGGCGTGGACATAGCGAATGTGGAAGGTACGCCTGTTGTGGCAGCCATGGAAGGGGTCGTTTCGGAGATCGGATACAACGACAATTCCGGCAATTATATCATCCTCCGCCATGCGTACGGATACAAGACCCTCTATGCCCACTTAAGCGCAGTGCATGTGGTCGGAGGGCAGAAAGTTGCAGAAGGGGAACGCATAGGAGACATGGGGAACACTGGGTACAGCACGGGAAGCCATCTGCACTTCAGCGTGCTGCGCAATGGCAGCACCATAGACCCGTTCTGGGTCATGCATTGAAAGAATCGGGATGTTACCACTTCGCACGCTATGCCGAAAGCCCGGTGCTGGCTGGCGCTGGAAGCAGACGCGGCCAGCGCTGGCCGCATCGTTTCAATCCCCATAATACGATATGATGAGTTTGGGAGCCTGGCTCGCTACAGCGGTTGTCCGCGAGCTGAAATACACGGTGGGCTTCTCTGTGGTGGTGTCGGGTTTCAACAGGATACCGTTATCCGTGTCATTTTGATATATGTAGCGGATGAGGTCCGTTATATCCACCGTATATGTGCCGATCCCGGAAATGTAAAGCGCAGGAAGAGGGGTAAATGAGGTATCGGCATTAGTGTTCGCGACCCAGTAGTCGTTAGGATACGAAGTCTCGGACCATGAAGCCGTATATCTATAGATTTCCACTTTTCCGCTGTACATGAACGTTTCACAGTAGAGAGACAAGTGCAAGGAAACGACAGTCCCTATGTATTCCGGCGTTGAACTCTGATCCCCCAAGGGGAATTTTATCAACGCTGAAGAACTGGGAGTTATGTTTGAATTGACAAACAGCGATGTGACGCCTGGTCCGAAATATCCTGCAGGCTCGCTCGTCGCATAGCCGTTCGCTTCCGCAGGAAGGGAGAGCGTTTTTAGCGTCGTACTCGCCCCATCTTTCACCTCGGGCAGATCTATGAGGGTACCGTCCGCATCCTTGTAGAAAAACTTGTACGTGTACGCCGTGTCCGCTGCAACCAGATTATCCGCAGCTTCGTAATAGCCCTGGAATACCTGTATCTTCAACCCGTCGGTTTCGTTCGCCGGAGCTTCCGTGCCCGTCTTCCGTACGATAAAGCACACAGGTGGAAAGGTCTTGTTCTGTTCGAATTCCCAGGTGAGCTTCACGTTCGTGGCAGATGTTGCAAGAGCTTTGAAGTTCAGCGCAGAGGCGTATACGGTCGTATCTGCCTTGGCTGTCCCGCTGTCAGTGTACTGATCCGCGAGGTTTCCGCTGCCGTACGTCCATGCGCGGTAGTAGTAGACGGTGTTCGTCTGTATGGCATTGCCGTCTTCGTAGGACAGGCCGTCGACCGTGGAAAGGTCGATCTGCATACCATCGTCCTTGGAGGTTGGAGCGGATCCTGTCTTACGCACAATGAGGATGCCTGCAGGCTTGTTGGTTTCGGGCACTGTCCAGGAGAGTACGACTTTGTGCTGATCGGGGATCGCTTTGGCATGAAAGTCTCCCACAGGGGCGACGGGGTTCGACGGATCCAAAGGGTTTTCCCGCTCTCGGAGCGGTGATATCAGGAAATCGCAGGAGGAAAGGCCGACCAGAGCGATGACTGCGATGTAGATCATGCAAAAAAATTTTATTTGTTTCATACATTTCCTCTCATCATCTGAGACTTATGCGCAGCCCTGCCTGAAATCCGCTGGATATAGGAGCGAAACTCAATGCGACAGGCCACTCATCCGGTTTTTGTGCAGGTGGGAAGTATGGTATGAACAGCCCTGCAAGCACAGCCAGCCCTCCTGCGATCCAGAGCCCATACGACAGGAAGGAAAGCGCCTGGTACGCCGAGTAGGCATGCGCATATTCGCTGTATGCGCTTTCTACCTGCGAAGAAGCTCCCATGTATCGGACCCAGAGCTCCTCTGCACGGAACCGCATGGTAAACGCAGCGCTTATCGACACATTTCCGCCCGTGAGCATGGAAATGCCGAGGGCTACGAGTGCCTTGTTGAGCGGGCCGGGTGTAAAGGGTTCTTTGGGGCCCGGCAGCAGAAACGAACTCACGAGCCCTGCCATGCCTGCACCCCAGAAGGTCAGGCTTAGGATTTTCGATGCCTGGTATTCACTGATTCCGGAGCTATACAATGTATAGTATGTGTCGAGATTCTGCGTCGCCGATAGGTAGTTGTTCCACAGGGTGCGGTTTTCGAACCGTTGATTGTTCGCGCGCACCGAAAAGTGGTTTCCTGCTATCATGGCCGACAGGCCCATGGTATACACGACCTTCCCGAGCGGGGACATGACGAGCGCATCCGGGGGAGAGAAGAGAATGAGACCGCCCATGAGCAAAGCACCTGTGCCCCATGTGCCGTACGATGCTAGAGCGGACGATTCGGACGCATGGTTTATGCGTTCATACTCCGCATACAGAGTGTCGAGGTTTTGCGAAGCGTTGCTGTACGCCTCCCATGCTTCAGTCCCTGTTTCGCGGTAATCCATACAGAGTCCGTTTAAAATTCCGCCTGCTGTGAACAAGGCGATGCCTGTACTCATGGCTATGATGTGCCCTGAGGAACTTTTGGTCGGGAGCGGCGGTTCTTGCACGGGTTTCCGCATGCTGACTTCTTCTGCCTGATCGGAAAGGACTATGTCCACAGGCTGCGGCTGGGCTCCATTTCCATATTGTGTGTACAGGTCTTCGTATCTACGCTTCAGCGCTTTGAGGCCCTCCGAGGCTTCTGCTTTTTCGAGGAGCGAAAACAGGAGCCTGAACTGCTGCTCTGTCGACGGGGATCCCTTTTCCCATGCCATTTCGAGGGCTTTTTCGATGGCGCGGAATCCGCTTCTTTCCGCTTCGGTTATCGACGGTACGGTGAACCTCAGTTCCAGGATTTTTCCGCTTTCGGCTTCGAACGTCGTATCGAGAAGCGTGTATGTCCCGAACGGCCTGTTCTGTACGATCAGCAGCCTGTGTTCTCCGCGAGGTATTCCATCCACCCGACTTGCGTTGTCCGAGACAGGGGTCCCGTCGATATATACGGAATACCGCCCTGCATCGCCGCTGTTCGTAAGCATGAGGGATCCTCCGCCGGTTTGAGCCTGAAGCATCTGCGGAATGAGGATATGCAGCGTCGCAATGAAAACAAGGATTGCTCTGTTCGAACCGCGCATCATCGTCCGTTCCTGAAAAAAAGATAATAGCAAGTTTATGAATTTAAGTATATATAAGAGAAGTATATTCCGCCAGAGCGTGAGAACGAATTCCGCTTCGGCGACGGAAATCCGTAATGTCGCTCTGAATTAGAAGCAATTTTTCTATATTCCCTCGTTTTCCTTTCAAATTGTTCGATTGAAACTTGAAGTATTCGGCACAAACGTATATAAATTTTCATGTATGCCTGCAGGGAATAGCGGTACGACATGAAATAATACGACGATCAGAGAACTTCGAAAGGAAAGGCAAAGGTCATGCGGATACTACAGAGATTGCTGCAATTCTGCCAAAAACAGTATGTGCTGATCATTCTGGGAACTATCATCATAACGGCTGTGTTCGGGTTTTTCGCATCCCAATCCACGATCGATGCGGGCATCGACGGATTGATTCCCGAAGAGGAAGAAGTGACGAAGCTCATGCAAAAGTACGGACAGAAGGGCGTGGACATCATAGCCGTAGCCATGGATGTCCAGGACGGATTCAGCATCGAGGCTTTGTCCGCATTCAGAAAAGCCATAGACGAAATAGAGAAACTTCCGCAGGTGCTCGGAAGCACCAATCCGTTCGATCTGATAACCTTCGAGAAACGGGGTGCATCCCTCGAAGTACAACCCATGGCTGTGGGCAAGCGGGCTCCGCAAAACAAGGAAGAGCTCGCTCTGTTCAAAGAGCGCATTTTCAAGGATCCTTTCGCCCAGGGCGTGGTCATATCCAAGGATGGAACCCTGCTCTGTTCCATTTTCCCCTACAAGGCGAGCGATGATAAGAACACCTTGGTTAAGGGTATCAAATCCATTCTTTCTTCCATAGAAAAAGAGTCCAAGGTCAAATTCCGGGTCACAGGAACCGTATTCTTCGAAAACCTCACCATATCGTATCTGTCCAGGGATCTTTCGCGGCTTGTCGTACTCGCCGCAGTGTTCATACTCATCATGTTCTACCTCGGATTCAGAGCGAAACGGTCGGTCGTGTTTCCCCTTCTGGTCGTGATATTCGGAACCGTCTGGTGTCTGGGTATCATGAATCTTCTCGGTTTTTCCCTCACCATCGTAAGCATCACCATCCCTCCGCTCATCCTGGTGCTTGGAAGCTCCTACTGCATCCATATTCTGAACCAGTACTACCGGGAAGTGTCGGAACTCGAGCATTCGCCCCTCACGATCGCCAATTCCGTATCCCATGTGACGAAGACCGTGTTTCTTGCATCCCTCACAACGATAGTCGGATTCATAAGCGTGCTCGCAACCCCGCTGAAGCAGACCAGGCAGTTTGGCATTATAACGAGCATCGGTATCGCATCCTGTGCATTCCTTGCGATTTTCTTTTTGCCGACAGCTCTGTCGCGCATGAAGCCGCCTACGAAAAAACAGCAGAACCAGGTCATAGGCGGATTTATATCCTCCCTCATGGAGAAACTCGGGAGGAATATCTTCAAAATCAGAATTCCCGTGCTCATAGTGATGGTAGTTCTCGTTGCCGTATTCGCCCTCACGGTCAACAGGATAGAATCGCAGTCCAACTATGTGAGCTATTTCCCGCAGAAGGAGGCAACAGTTCAGGATTCCTATACGATCAGCAAGAAGATGGGGGGCAATCAGATCGTGTATGCGACGCTCACGGCTCCGAACGAAGAGAAAGGATATTTCCTGAAAAAACCCGTGCTCGAACAGATTTCCAGACTCGAAGAGAAACTTCTCGAATATCCGGATATCACGACTGTAGCGTCGTTTGTAACCTATCTCAAACACCTTAATCTGCTTCTCGAAGGGGAGACGGCCATACCGGATAGGGCGGGACTCATTCTCTTGCTTTCGAAATATATCAAGATACTCAACGCGGAATCCGAGGAGTATTCCATTGCGAGCATGCTCGCGAACGATGATTTTTCGCGTATCACCATTTCCATACGCATACAGAACCATGAAAGCGGATTCTTCCTTTTCGAAAAAGGATTGCGGAATTTCAACACGTATGTGAAAGAACAGCTGAACGCAGAACTCGATCCCGGTATAAC
>CAZWAS010000002.1:59984-64810 GCA_964631915.1 uncultured Spirochaetales bacterium
GAGGTGTGGAGCGAGACGCTCAGGTTCCTCTACCTCTCCGATATCCTGAACTGGGGCAATACGCTGTCCATGCTCATTTCGTTCCTGCTCATCTTTATCATAGACGTTATTTCCTTCAGATCGTTCGTGTACGGGATCGTATCCCTCGTTCCTCTGGTGACAGGCATACTGTTCAACTATATCATCATGGCAGTGTTCAAAATTCCGATGGATATGACCACCATCATGGTTTCGAGTGTCGCGATAGGAGTAGGTATAGACAATTCCATCCATTACCTCATTCAATTCAGAAAGCAAACGGAGGCGAAGGAGTTGTCCGCGTATAACGTGCTTGCCAATTCCCTCAAGATCGCAGGAAGACCCATCATCCTTACGACGGCATCTATAGTCGGAGGGCTCATGCTCCTGACACTCTCGAGTTTCCAACCGATCGTGTATTTCGGCCTTCTCGTTTCGCTTGCTCTGCTCAATACCACGATCGGCACGATCGTGGTTCTGCCTGTGGCATGCAGCTTCCTGCTCCGAAAACGGAGGGATATCGCGGAACCCTAAAGGGGAGGGGAACATGAAACGTATATTCGCACTTTTTGCAGGCAGCGGGGCTCTGCTCTTTGTGGCATGCACCGTAAACTCTCCGCCGACTGTTCAGATTTCGGAAGGAAATGTGACTGTGAACAATGGAGTTCCCGCCACTTTCACCGCAGTCGCATTGGATGCGAACGAAAACGATGCTGTAACGCTCCAATGGTATGTCGACAATACAGCGCAGAGCGGAGCCACATCGTCCACGTTCACGGTAACGAAGAGTCCGTCCGTGGAAACTGCATATAAAGTGAAAGTCGTGGCGAGGGACAAGGTAGGGGAGACTGCAGAGGCCGAGGTGACGCTCACCGTACTCGCAGTATCGACCATAGCGCATATCGATTCCTCGGGCACATTCGTATACTCCCCAGATGTAGGAACTTCCGCGCGGAACGTATATTTCATTTTCACCAACACGTCGACCGAAAACGACGCATCCTCAATCCCAAAGGTAAGCTCCGACGTAGAATCCCGTTCAGCAGCGGGTACATCTTTCCGTTCAGCGGTTTCACTGTCGGTAGGTACGGCGCTCCGCGGCACTCCTGCGATAAGCGAATATAACAACCATCCCCCTTCTTTCGGCTCGACCGTGGCTGCAAAGACCGTGCGGGACATCAGGTCCAAGGCTCCGGGGGTGGACGAAGAGGGATATTCGCTCTCGTTTTTGGTGAGCAACGACGACGGTAACACCTTCACCTCTCTCGCCACTACGTGCAGGAAAGCGGTGTCCGGGGTATCGGTGGCTGACGGAACGCAGAGAAGGCTCTGTATCTATGTGGCAGACAACTGCTGGTATTCCGGCGGGTCGAAGGCATATACAGTGACCCAAGCCATGGTGGACCATCTCGCTGATAAATTCTTGAAAACAGGGCTCGCGAACGATATTTACGACTGGGCCACCGCCATATACGGGGCGGAATGGGGCACGCATACCAGCAGCAATCTTATAGCGCCTGATAACACGATCACGATCCTCCTTCTCGATATCGATGACGACAATGCTACAGACGGAGGGGTGGTGGGGTATTTCTGGGCAAAAGACAATTATACGACCGCTGCTCAGGCGAAATCCAATGCACGGATCATGTTCTACATAGACGCCGTGCTCTATGCAGAACCGGATTCCGGCACGTGGGAAATAAGCGACTACTGGCCAGTGCAGATCGTGTCGACTCTCGCACACGAGTTCCAGCATATGATCCACTTCTACCAGAAGCAGGTAGTGAAAGGTTCGGGCGAATCCGAGACCTGGCTCAACGAGATGTGCTCCGAGGTAACGGAGGACTTCGTTTCCGAGAAGCTCGGAACCATCGGGCCTCGGGGAGTTACGGGCTCGGATGGCACTGCAGGCTCTTCAGGCAACACGGACGGAAGACTTCCGCTCTTCACGTATTACGACGAGCAATCCCTCATAGACTGGGGCAGCTCGAGCTCTGCAGTGCTGATAAACTACTCCACGGTGTATGCGTTCGGCGCTTTTTTGGCGCGAAACTTCGGCGGAGCTCCTCTGTTCAGGGATATAGTGCAGAACAACAAGTCGGATTATACCGCTGTGGAATACGCGTTGGCGCAGAATGGGTACTCGGGCGAAACCTTCGTTTCCGTGCTGAGGAAATGGGGGCCTGCAGTGTTGCTCTCAGACCGTACGACAGCGCCGGAGCGCTACAGGTACAACACGGGCGGATATTTCGAATCGAGCATAGGGGGTATTACGTACAAGCTTGGGTCCATCAATATGTACAATTACAAGTACGGAACATATGCTTCGGGCCCGTATACGTATACGACGATGAGTGAGTATTCACAACTGATGGGGAACAGACAGCCCAAGACATCAAACGTGTATTATTCGGCTGGCAGCAAGACAGGAGCAGCGTCGTGGAACATAACGCTTCCTTCGGGCGTGAAAATGACCGCGGTGTTCAAATGAACAAGCACATACTGCATATGCTGGCTGCGGTCTTACTTTTCGCTGCAGCGCTTTCTCCGATCTCCTGCGTAGGAAAAAAGGATGCAGTGAAGACCCGCAATGCCTCGCAGGGCGTGCTCGTGACTGGAAAGATAAAGGTCGTGGGAAATGAGCCGCACACAAAGCTCATCATTGCAGCGGAAACGGGAAAGGAGTATGCTGTACAGGGGCAATTGGCGGGCCTGCTCAGGAAGGAGTATCAGCATAGGACCGTGACGCTCCGCGGAACCATCGTAAAAGAACCGCTCGGTCCCGGTGCACCCGGCGTCTTCGAAGCGGAAGCGCTTGTCGATACTGTTCGCAATTGAAGGAGGAACCGATGAAAAAGAATCAGCTTCCCTATGAAACGGCATTCATGCACCGTTTCAATATCCACAAACTCGCAGGGCTTCTCATAGACGACAACGATCTCGATTCCATAGCACGGGTGTACGGTCTTCCTGTGAACACTGTGCGGAAGATCGAAGCTTCCCTGATCAAGGAAGTCGCTTCCATGGCAAAGGCGGTCGTTGCTATCACAGGATACAGGAAACCGGATACGCATTTCAAAGTCATTGCCGTAGGAGATTCCATAACGAGCGATCGGAAAAGCTACATGAAGGTAATAAACCATATATGGAAAAACGACCCGGAAAGCAGGATCATAGACGCGGGTATCTCGGGAGACACTACGCCCATAGTGGTGAACAGGTTCTACGGTTCCGTCATGTGCCACGAGTTCGACTGGGCGATCATATTCCTCGGAACGAACGACTGCAGGGAATTGAACGATAAGGCGCATATTTCGAACGTGAGCACCGAAGAATACAGAAGGAATATGCGATACTTCACCGAAACCTTGCTCGCGAAAAAGAAAAAGGTCATCCATGTCACCATACCGTATCCGGATCCGAAGCGGATGGTATCGTACTTCGGAAACGCGAACAACTGGACCTACTCGAGGAAACGGATCGATGCGACTAACGCGTTTCTCCGCGACCTTTCGAAAGAGTTCGGTACCGGTCTTGCGGATCTCGCTAACGCGATTAAAAAGCAGGACAGGGAAGTTCTCGATCCGGACGGCATCCACATGAATAACGAAGGGCATATGCTCCTGGCGAGGCTGCTGCTTCAGTTCTTTTCTTGAAAAACCGACGGATTGCATTTTTCATCTGTCGCCTCGCAAGGGAGTATCCGTGAAACGTGTAACAGCATTCGTGCTCATCAGCATCGCAATCGTGTTCTGGGGATTGTCTTTTCTCAGTATCAAGGTGGCTGTGGCATCGATTCCTCCGGTGAGCCTCGCCTTGTTCAGGTTCGTACTCGCATCGGTGTTTCTCTTTGTACTGGTGCGGATACGCGAACCGGATGCCCGCATGGAAAGGAGGGACATACTGCGGTTCGCAGGCACTGGGGTGATAGGCATCACCGCGTATTTTCTCTGCGAGAACTACGGGGTATATTTCCTCTCGGCTTCGGAGGCTTCCATCATCGTGGGTTCCATTCCGATGCTGACCCTCTTGGGTGAAATTTTGTTTTTCAAAAAAAAGACGGGACTTCTTCATTTCATCGGTGTGGCGTTGTCTTTCGTCGGCGTTGCGTTCGTGGTGGGCTTTCTCCCTCAGGGGAAGCTTTATGGCAAGCCGCTCGGCTACCTGCTCATGGCCGGCGCATCCTTGAGTTGGGTTGCATACAGTTTCCTCACGAGGCCGCTCGCTCCGAAATACTCGAACCTTGCGATCACCTTCTTCCAAACACTCTTCGGAACCCTCGCCTTCGTGCCCTTTGCACTTCTCGAGATTCCGGCTTGGAGGCCGGTTTCGGGTCTGGTGGTGCTCAACGTAGTGTTCCTTGGCATCTGCTGCTCAGCATTGGGGTACTATTTCTATGTGCATGCCATGCGTACGCTGGGAATCGCAGTATCTGCGCTGTTCGTGAATCTCATACCTGCGGTGACCATACTCGCAGGGTTCCTCATCCTGCACGAGCGGCTTTCTGCCACTCAGATCGGCGGTGCGGTACTGGTATTGGCAGCAGTGTTCGTGTCCGGGCTGTCGGATAAGAGGCGCGACTGATCCAACATCCGATTCATCGCAATCCTTATTGGTGAGTATATACACATGTGAAGTACAGTATGTGCGAGTGCTGAGTGAGTATGAGTCGCTGGATCATCTGAGGTCCCGAGCTGGTATCGATGCGATCTGAAGCCGAGCGAGCAACGGTTATTGAATGTCCGACTGCATTTTTATAGAAACGGTGGAATTATTTCTGATGGGTGATTAGTCGCTTGACAAAT
>CAZWAS010000003.1:0-8376 GCA_964631915.1 uncultured Spirochaetales bacterium
CTATGCTTGTAATCTCGTTCGGATGCTTTACGACATCCTTTTTTATGTAGGTTCCTGGAGCTTCAGGGTTCATTGTGTTTTTTATGAGGATCGGGATGTTCTTTTCCACTGCTGGGATCATGGTGTAGGGATGAATGACTTTTGCACCGGAAAATGAAAGTTCCATGGCTTCTTCAAAACTCACTTCGGGTATAACAAAGGCCCCTTTGACATACCGTGGGTCTGCGCTCAAGACACCGTCGACATCGGTCCATATTTCGATGACACTTGCATTTATGCCGGCTCCGATAATAGAACCAGTATAGTCGGAACCGTTTCTTCCGAGAGTAGTGGTCACTCCGGTGTCTGTCGAACCGATGAAGCCTGTTATGATAGGAATGCCTTGCGAAGATTTTAACCTTTTTTCGATAAGCTCATAACTGACAGGAAAATTGACGGCAGCGGATCCATGGTTGTCATTCGTGCGGACAATGTCTCTGCTGTCCACATATTCGGCCTTTACGCCGATCGAATTGAGATATCCGGCTACCAGCTTGCAATTGAGCCGTTCTCCGAAGCTCATGACTAGGTCCATGCTCCTGAGAGAACACTCTTTGACCAGCTCTATACCGAGCAGTATATCCTCCAATTCCTGAATCATGGCGAAAAGCTGGTCTTTTATTGTCGGCCCTTCTTTTCCCGGAATCAGCTCTTTTATTGCGGCATCTTTTCTAGATCGGATTTCTGTTATGAGTTTATGGTAGTCTTGATTGCCGCTTTCGGCTTTTTTTGCAGTTTCGATGAGGAGGTCGGTTATCCCTTTCATTGCAGAGAGAACCACTGCTACTGGTTCCTTTTTATTCTCTTCGAGAACTATTCTGCACACCTCTTTGATGATTGCAGCATCTTTTACAGAGCTTCCGCCGAATTTCATTACTTTCATGAGGATTCCTTTATATGCTAAGTTTGTATAATGTAGACATATATCATGTTTTGTTTTCCTGTTCTATACATCCTCAGGCCGGGTAGTAGAAAATGCGGTTCTTTGCTATAGTGGCCAGAGATGAGAGTTCGGAGTTATTTTTATCAAAGCTTGGTTTTATTCCTTTTTATAGGTTGTGCGGGAACACCTCTGAAAAAGCAGGTGAGTGAGGAAATCATGCCTGTAGAAGAATCCCAACCACAACCGAGTTCTCCTGTCGCTCAGCCGAAAAAAAATACTGATATGAAAGAGCAGGAACCGTTGATAGCCGAACAGCCTGTTATCGTCGAGCAACCGATTCGGATCACCGGTGTACCTGAGATCGATATTCCTTCTGCCAAAGATTCAAGAACGCTTTCTGCCGGAGAAATTGAAAGAGCGGCGCTGAAGGGGTTTAGCGGTAAAACCTTTCCGGTCATGAAGAACTCCCATCCAATGGCAATCTATCATGATTTCGACGATGACGGCTTAACCGATATTCTTTTGGTATCCGTGGATAGGCAGGGAGATGCCGATTATGAAATCCTTTCCGATTTTTCGCGCCTCTTCCGTGAAACAGCTACTACTGCTTTTTTTGCCGATCTCTTTGTTCAGAAGAGTGGAGAAATGGTACGGGTATTCTCTCTCCCTTTGGGGGCGCATTTCGTCCTTGATTCGTTATCGTTTGTCCCTTTGAGAAAAAAAAGAGGGTATCCTTTTGCTGCTGTTGTATCCTTTCAGATGAAGCAGGGATATGAGCGGCAATGGATCGTGTTTGCAGGGAAGTCTCAGGTTTCTCTGTATTCCATGAAAGAAACCCTGTCCTCATATATATCTGTCGACGATATAGACCAGGACGGCATACAGGATATCGTTTCCTATGAAAGGGTATTCGAAGAAGGAAAGGGATACGAAACATACGCGGTATGGCACCGATGGAATGGAAAAGAATATAAAACATATAAAAGCACTGCTATAGTACGAAATCTTACTCGATTCCTCGAAAGAGCGACGGAACTTATGATAGCAGGACGGTGGGAGGAATTCGTTCGTTTCGGTGTCGATCCGCATGAACTGGAAGGAAGAAAAGAGAAGGAAACATCCTTTTTTCGCGGTAGAATATTTATTCCTCAGGAAAAAGGTCTGGCACAAGAGCATGTCGATTGGAAGATAGTCAATGTTGTGTTTCCTGAAATCCTTGAAAATCCGTTTAAGATCAGAGATAAAAACGGCTATTCTTTCTTGTTTCCTATTCGGGTGTTATACGAGCATGGAGAAAGTCTCGTTTTCTCGGTCGGAGTGAAACTGAATAAAAATCCTTTTGCTGCCAGACAATTCAGTTTTATCCTTCATTGACATCTCGGTATGAGGACAGGTAAAGTGCGATTATGTACAAATACGAAATAGAGGGAAGTTTTCCAGTAAAAGGAAAAATCAAGGCGAGCGGAAACAAAAATGCAGCGCTTCCGTGCATCGCTGCTACGCTTCTCACCAGCGAGACTGTCATACTGCGAAATATTCCTGAAATAGAAGATGTTCAGGTCATGCTTGAGGTGCTGGCCTTTCTAGGGGTGACCGTCAAACGGTTGGAACCAAATACATTCCGAATAGATATAACTGATATTATCCGATCCGATATTCCGCTCGAACAGGCGAAAAAAATTCGGGCTTCCATCCTGTTTGCCGGTCCTCTCCTCGCCCGTATGGGGAAAGTCGTACTTCCTCCTCCTGGCGGAGATGTTATCGGCAGAAGAAGATTGGATACTCATTTTCTCGCTCTGAAAGACCTCGGTGCTCGGATAGAAATCGACGGACAATTCAAGCTTTTTGCCAATAAACTGAAAGGAGCCGATATTTTTCTCGATGAAACATCCGTCACTGCGACGGAAAACGCAGTTATGGCTGCCGTGCTTGCGGAAGGGAAGACGATCATACAGAATGCTGCATCCGAACCGCATGTTCAGGATCTGTGCAAAATGCTTAATTCCATGGGAGCGGATATACAAGGTATCGGTTCTAATATATTGGTCATCAAAGGTGTTGAGACGTTACACGGCACTGATTATACGATAGGTCCTGACTATATGGAAGTTGGTTCTTTTATCGGACTCGCTGCAGTGACGAGGGGAGAATTGGAAATAGAACAAGCAGGTACGGAACACCTCAGAATGATGAAGATCGCCTTCGGAAAACTCGGCATTCATTGGGAGCAGGAAGGGAACAACGTTCGTGTAGTGCCGGGGCAACTGTTGAAGGTCGTCAGCGATCTCGGAGGAATGATTCCGAAAATCGATGATGCACCATGGCCCGGTTTTCCACCGGATCTGATAAGCATTATTCTCGTAGTATCGACACAGGTCGAAGGTACGATTCTGGTTCACGAGAAGATGTTCGAATCGCGTATGTTTTTTGTAGATAAGCTCATAGGGATGGGTGCGAGAATCATACTCTGCGATCCGCACAGGGCAGTAGTGAGCGGGCCTGCGAGGCTAAAAGGAACGGAATTGGTTTCTCCGGATGTGCGAGCGGGTATGGCGATGGTGATCGCTGCTTTATGCGCAGAGGGGCAAAGCGTGATCTCAAACGTGTATCAGATCGAACGGGGGTACGAAAACCTTACCGATAGACTGCGCGGTCTCGGAGCGCGTATTCAGAGGATAGCTAGCCCTTAACCGATTCTATACTGTTTCATTATGCGTTCATACGCTGTCTTGATCCTGCGGAAGGCTTCTTCCGAAGCTTTGCGCTGTGCGTCGCTCAGATGTGTCGCATTGTCCGGATGAAACTGCAGTGCGAGTGTATGGTACACCTTCCTGATTTCCTCTATTTTTGTTTCAGGATCAATACCGAGGATCAGGTAGTCGTGAGGCACACGAATACCGAATTCCTGTTTTATCTGTTCGAGAGTTTCATGTTCAAGATTCATGCCGCAGGTGATTTCGTTGATTTTCTGCATTGCCATATCACGGGCATGGGTTTCGGGCGAATCCTGGATCAGAAAAAACAAAGAGCGAACGAGAAGCATTTTTGTATGCGGAGAACTGCTCGTATTGATAAATCGGATAAGGTTGACCGCATTGATGCTGTCTGACGATTTGAAGATATGATCTCCGAGCCGTCTCAACTGTACCGCTTCGCGATTAGTATAGACGCCATTGTTCTTTAGGAAAAACATGAGTTTTTCAAAATAGAGGGTACTCAATTCTTCGAATACCATAAGCACATACACGGCAAGTCCAATGAATGCGACTGGTTCCTTCTGATTGTGGGGCAGGGAACTTTCGAAGGGAGATATGAAAAAATCTCTGATATTCATATTGTTTTTTCTGGCTGTGAGTATTTCGTCCAGCAGATGCCCCACAATGAGCCCGAGAATAGCACCATATATGCCGAGAAAGGATCCGGCAACCAAGCCGATCAGTTTGCCGAAAAAAATCATTCGGTTACTTGCCCCGAAAGGAAAATGAGCGAGATGAAGAGAAATGCGAATTGCAGCACAAAAAAGGCGACCTGTGCGATTATAAAACCGACTGCAAAAATGAGAAAACCGAAAATGACCTGATTTGCATACACATACGATTGGGATATGATAAAAATGATGAACGGAATCGCAGGCAGGAAAACTATTGCCAGCAAAGGGCGCCTTTTTTCATATGTGCTTCTCAATCTCCAGCCGATTGCTGTAGCGAGTATCGAGAGTACGAGAAAGCTGAACGGTTTCAGAAGTCGGGCTATTATCTCATAGAGAAACGGTTCTTTTCTGAAACCTAGATCTTCAAGAATTTCACCCGTCCTCCACAGGCTTGTAATGCTGATCTGTTTCAGGCTTTTCTGTACATAGCTGAGATTTAAAAGCGTCTCTGCACTAGGTTTTATGCGAATGATGTTTGAAGATTCGCCATTTGTATTCATTTTCAAATATACCGGGTAATAGCGGACATTTTCCTTTTCCCTATCAAGGCATTGCATATTGAGGTAATATGCATCCTCTTTCGTTTTGTTTCCGGTGGAGATTATCTGCTCTTTCATTATTTTGCCATACGGTGCCTGAAAGTGGTACATCACTTCCCATGACGGGCCGAATGCTATTCCCTCGATACCGAATACATATATACCTTCCTGAACTGAAATGAGTTTATCGAAATGAATGAATTCTTTTTTGTTTTTTCCATGCGCGTTTATGAAAATGATGTTTTTGCGTCCGGGGAGGTGTGAGGTCTGGATCGCTTCATCGGAGAAAAACGAAATTTTGTTCATTTCTTCCAGACTTTTCATGAGAAACTCCTGGACATCAGGGTCTTTCACGGTCTGTTTCGACAGCTCATTGAAAATATAATATGCCTTGATGAAATCGTTCTGCATGAACGCATCGTATCCGTCCCGCTTCGTCTGAAATAATGTTCGTTTGGCTGTGTCCTTTTCGTCCGGTTTGAATTGAGCGATTTTTTCCCAGGCTTGTGAAGCCATCCTTTTTGCATCCACCCGCGTACCGTCTATTTGAAATGCGCGGGAGGCATAGTAATGGGCGGAAAAGTAATCTTCCGCTTTCATGTATGTTTCAGCCTGCGCAATCAATTGCTCTGCAGTCATATTCAATGGTTGGTTTTGTTCTTTCGAAATTCCTGCCTCGCTCTTTTCGGAATCACCGGGTGCTACTGTTTTTTTGTTTATTGTATCGAGAATGCCGAGTGCGCTTTGCCGCTTTGGGTCGATATCGAGATAGAGATTGATGTTCTGTCGGGCCGCAGTCAGATTGTTTTCTTTCAAGGCGTCTTCCGCATTTTTATAGAATTCCTTTGCTATCTGGGTTCTGTATTCAAGGTCGTCTTGAGCGATATATTTTGCAGGGAGAAATATTTCCGCCAGAATTGTGTATATAAGAGTAAAAACAAGGAATAGAACCAATGTGGATGAAACGATCTGATGAAATAACTTCGCCGAAAAGGTTTTTTTTGTTGTTTCAGGCGAAGGGTGCACGATCATAGAATACACGAGAAGTATCGCGGCGCAATGAATCGGAACAAGGTTTTCGATAAAAAGAATAATACTATTATTCAAAACCCAATTTCGTTTGAACACTTCCAGTACCTTTGACGGCTGGAACGAGAAAGGAGAAAGAGGAAATACGGAAAGTAATACAAAGAAGCCGAAAGCGAGGATGTATACCAGCAGCAGCGTTATAAGTACCTTCCTTGTTGTATTACTCATGCGATGGTTCCTTTTTTTTCGCATATGGTATAAACAAGAAATCTATAAGTATCAGGAGAAAAGAGAGTATTGCACATACTGCGACAGGTAAGTATTCCAACATCTCTTTTTTTAGAATTATACCGGCTATTTCTTTACTCACATCGCTCGAAAGAAAACTGAACATACTGAATAAACCACGGAACACCAGAAGCGTCACGCATGCGTTGAAAAGCGGCCATTTTGTAATGCGTGTGAATGTCCATGTGCTCATGCAAAACAGCACTAAAAAAACGACAACGAGGAAATACGCATTCACCGAGCGTGTATAGACGGAGTTCAAATACCTGTTCATTTCCCCGATATCATTAAAAAAAGAAGAAAGAGGGACTGGTATTTGAAACATCGGTATGAAAGCAGGATTTGAAGGAACTCCTTCGATCCGGATTTTATCATTTTCAAAAACGATACGATTTTCTTTTTCCATTTCCATATATCGTGCTTCGGAATGCAGAGAGAATGCTGGATTGCGGGATTCATCGAAAAGCACTGCCGTTTTCATTATTCCGTTTTTTTTCTCTTCGAAATAGAAGGTACTACGTTCGAATTTGTAGAGAGTCTGTGGGAGAAAAGTGGCGGTGCTTTGATGATTTTTTGCCGCAAGGCTGATGTTTATGCGGTTGATCCCCACGGTTCCGAATCCGAGAACGAGGCTTGCACATATGACGATGAACAGAAAGGAGAGCAACCTTATTCCGGGATGTTTCAGTATGGTGAAAAAAACGAGAAATATGCTGAAAAATGTCGAAAAGGGGAGGCAAGCTTGCATGACATCTGTGATATTGCTTGTTACCCACGGTATGGAGAATTTTTCTTCAGGGTTGAAACTGCTACCCCATATCGCCAAAAGATATATGGTACTAAGTAAAATAACTACAATGAAAAAGATCAACAAAAATTTGAGCGGCAGAAGAAAAGAATCTTTCACAGGAATTCATCGTATCATGAGCGGGTAAGGATTTCAAGAAAAGTTTTTAATGGGAGGATTCACTTCTTGACAATTCTTGTCCATAGGTTTTTAACAAGTTATCCACAAATTATTCATCAATGGGACAGTTCCGATTATGGTGGTTTTCCGTATATAAAAAAATAGGCATTTTCCGGACCGAGGCAAATTTTTTCCATTCGTTTTTTAATTATTTATATAATAAAGAATTAAAAGTATTAACACTATATCTGTCAAGTGTTGCAAAAAAGTTGACAGAGAGGAAATGGAGAAAAAAAGTACGCTTTTTGATATTTCCATATAATCCACAAGTTGTCCACACCTGGATTGTTCAATTCATTATAGAGAAGCATTTTCATGTATGATATATCCTTTCCCATGCACGGATGAAATGATGGTTTCTTTCGAGTCTTTAGGACTGACGGCCTGTAGTTTTTTCCTCAAGGAAACTATATGCATATCGACGACTCTGGACTTTTTGGAGGAATACCCCCAGAGTGCATAGTAAAGCGCCGTTCTCGAAACTATACTGCCCCTATTCATGATGAGTATGCGAAGAATAGTATATTCTTGATGGGTTAGGGGTTGCGTATGATATGCGCTTGAAATGTTTTTTGATGAATAAGTTATGCTTCCCCATGGCATGTGCAATGTCTGTTTTCTGGCAATACGTCTTGCCCTGAGGTACAATTCTTCGGGGGTCCATGGTTCCTTCAAATAATCGGCGCACCCGTACAGAAAAGCGAGAGAGAGATATTCGGGTTCTCCATGTCCTATGACCTGAACCCACAGCGGAGAGTCTCTGTCGCTGGAAAAGAGGGAAGTAACGAATGGAAGCGGCAGTACAAAAACATCAAAGCCCTCATTCAAGAGAGGGCTTTCGGAAAATTCCATATGGATGTGGCTGTTTTTTTGTTCGAACGTCTTACAGCTGTAAGACTGAAATGAATCTATCCCGACAATGTTTACCAGCAGACGGTTTTCATTGAAGTTCGCCTTCATTCCTCATTTTTTCTTTGAGACTCTCCAGGAGTAATGTAGAACTTGTATCCGATGCTTCGAGTTCCTTGAATTGTTTTTCAAGGCTGGCATTCTGCGATACATCTTCGAGTTCTTTCATTGCGTCCGCCTCTGCTTCGATTTGATCGACTTTTTGGCTCATTCTCTCGAAGGTTTCAAAAGCAGATGTTTCGGACATATTGGAAAGTGTCTGCTGTATTTTTTGCTGTGCCTCGGCCCTCTT
>CAZWAS010000003.1:8430-9935 GCA_964631915.1 uncultured Spirochaetales bacterium
TCCTGTTTGCTTCCTCTATTTTCTGCTGAAGCTGCCTGAGGGAGTTTTTCAACTGTTCGACAGATGCGTGTTGGCTTTCATATTGTTGCTTGAACTGAACGGCAAGCGTCTCATATTCCTGTTTTCTAAGGAGCGCTTCTTTTGCCAGATCGTCTTTCCCTGCCTTCACTGCAAGCCTTGCTTTTCCTTCCCATTCCTTTGACTGTTCCATATGGGTTATCATCTGTCGTTCGAGTTTTTTATAGCGGAAGCAACTGCTTTTTTTGACTCTATCAGCTGCTCATTCATATCTATGATGAGCTGATTCAGCATTTTTTGCGGATCCTCGGCTTTGCTTATTAAATCATTTATATTCGATTTTACTACGCGTTTAAATCGGTCAAAAACTCCCATAGGAATCCTCCTATATTTATTCTCTATACTTAGATAGTATTCTATAGTGTTGAGCTATAGCAAGGCTCATAGCATCGATCGAAGCTTGGAATTCTCCAAAATCCAGCGTCTCATATTCCAGAGAATCGATAAGTATGACCTTGTCGCCGTCAAGCGCATAAGCCCCGTGAAGCAAATCGGTTGCGTTTAATCTGAGAAGCTCTTCGAATAACTCCGCCTTCCGCTGCTTCGGAACAGGCATTACATTTATTCTCAGAACAATGATAGGCCCTTCAAGTGTTACAAAGAGCTGATCGAATCCTTTTTCAGTGTCCTGGATTACCCAGGTCGAATCCGCGATTTCCCGGAAGGACAATGAAAGGTTGATCATATATCCTTCTAGTTTTTTAGTATCCATATCCATCCTCTCTTCTTAAATTGACTACAGAAACGGCAACAACTCATGTGAATCAAGCAGCCGATGGATTGTTCATGAAGATGAGGTCTTTCTCCGTTTTTATCCGAGAAAGACCTGACCTGCATTATCGATAGCAAGAATAGTTTTACATTCTGAACAGCGGAATCTTCCTGCTTTCGTCGCTTTCAGTTTTTTCGAGCATATTGGGCATTTGAAGATTTTGGGGAAAAGATCCGTCGAGCCTGTTTGCCCGCCTTTTACAAAGAAATTCACCGCTTCATCAAGGTTGTCCTTAATATTGAAAAATTGTGAGAAGCCTAGAAGCTGAAAGACTTCATAAACTTTTGGTTGAATCTCCAACAGTACGAGGTCCCCCCCTCTCGGTTTCACTGCTTTAAGAAAAGCGGTAAATGACCCTATACCTGTACTCGATACATAGTTTAAACCCGCACAATGGAATATGAGTCTGGTGAATCCGGACTCGATTGCACGAGTTACCCTTTTTTGAAAAAAATTGGAGTTATACGTGTCTATATATCCTGTGAGATACAGTACTAAACAACCTTCAACAGTGTCGATCTTCTGGAGTTTGATTTTCAGACTATCATCTTTCTCGTCATCAAATCCAGGTACTATGTCGTTGTTATTCATGGCTCTCCTTTTTTTTACTTTGGTTTTTTGACGGAAAGACCTTCTAACATAGTATATTATTAGT
>CAZWAS010000003.1:9994-29271 GCA_964631915.1 uncultured Spirochaetales bacterium
TTACAGGAATTATTGCTCCATTTATGGAAGAAGCCTCATGTTTGCACAGGAAAAGTGCAAGCTCTGCGATTGTTTTAGGTTGGATCATGACGTTACCTGGCAGATGCTGTTTTCTTTTCTCCTTTTCTTCCTGAGTGTAATATTCGGTTTCCACAAAACCGGGACAGATGATATTACACGTGATATTGTACCAGCTTAACTCATGAGCGGACGATTTGGCAATAACTCCCAAAGCGGTTTTTGCAGCAGAGTATGCAGCAGTGGTTGAGTATTCTCTTATTTCCTCGGTTCCCGTACCACCGAAAAGGAGTATTCTGCCGAAATGGTGCTTTATCATATCCGGCACACAAAGCGATATCAGTACTGCTGGAAGCGTCAGATTCAAATCGATGAGGAGCTTCCATTGGGATACGCTCATCGAGCGGATTGGGTTTTGCAAGAACGGTCCGAAGGAAACTACCAAAACATCGACCGGTAGTCGTTTTTTTATTTCCGGAATTATATCTTCTACAGATTGAATTTCTTTCAGAAACCCATATGCAATTCCCCCTTCTTTTTTGATCCGGTTGACGGTGGAATCGATACTATCCTGGTTATGTCCCCCATGGACAAACACTTCTGCACCTGCATGGCCTAATGCCCATGAGATGTGTTTGCCAATTCCTCCACTTCCTCCAATAATAAGCGCACGTTTCCCTTGCAGAAGAGTGTCCATTATAGTTATCTATCGGATGTAAATTGAAAAATATTCACTTGGCCGGTATTGACAAGTCAATATCCTGAGAAGAGAATGAAGAAGACCGGTTTAAAAAGGCCTCGGAGGCAGTTCGGTGAAAAAAGGATATATGCTTGTATGCATGCTTTTTCTCTCAATAATGGCATTTTCTGCAGATCGCAAAGAGTTTGATAGAATAGTGGATTTTTCGCTCTCTATCAAGGAACTCGATGCGATCGTGAAACAGGAACGGTATGATCTGCTGGACCCCGACAAAATGGTGATCATTGATGGAGCTGTAGCGTCGATTACAATAGTGGAGGAAAACGAAGATCGGTTCCTTGCAGAATTGGAAGTGATCAATGGCGAATGGGAAGGATTGGAACGCGTATATATGTATTCGTGTCTCGTTCAGGTGAGTGGCAAAGGCTTTTTTCAAAGAATTCCAAATAAAGCAATGAAATCTCCTTTAAAAGATGAAATTTCTCAAAATGCTCGTATTCTTGTAGTTGGAAGTCCACAAAGCATCCGGCAATGGGAGGATGGTACGAATATGCTCGTGCTGGATGGGTGGTACATACGAACCATCAAATGAACGGAATGTCACTAATACAAGATGATATGCTGCGGGAGTATGCGTTTCCCCTTGCAGATGAGGCAGGCACGGAGAAGTACGCTTTTCAATTCCCGTACATTGCCCGGCCATGCGTAGGATATGAGTTTCTCCAAAGCTAATGGATCTATCGTATAACTTTCCTTACTCTGAGAAACGATAAAATGCTCAACGAGAAGAGGAATATCGTCCTTTCGTTCCCGCAGGGGGGGTATGTGAATCGGCAGCATACTGATTCTATAAAAAAGGTCTTCGCGGAAACGTCCGCGACGAATCGCCTTTTTCAGATTTTTATTGCTTGCTGAAATGATTCGTACATCGATGGGTATTCTTTTCGATCCTCCGATCCGGGTAACCGTGTTTTCTTCTATGACCCGAAGGAGTTTTGTTTGAGCGCGGAGTGCCATTTCGCCTATTTCGTCCAAAAATAGACTGCCGTTGTGAGCTTGCTCAAAACTTCCCTGTCTTGTAACAGCATCGGTGAAGGCGCCCTTCTCTGATCCGTAGATTTCGGTTTCAAGCAACGTGATGGGTATTGCTGCACAGTTTTTTGCAATATACGGACCTTCCTTTCTGGGGGACACTTGATGAATAATCCGCGCGACTATTTCTTTGCCTGTACCGCTTTCTCCTATAAGCAACACAGGGGATTCAGACTGAGCATATGAGACAATCTCTTCTTTCACGGCCATGAGCGCTTTGCTTTTGCCGATGAGATTTCTGAATGCACTGTTTCTGTCATACCGTATGAGTGAAGACCGATGTTGCCATAAATTCTTATTAAGAACATCGATGAATTCCGGTATTTCGAAGGGATCGGGTAGAAAATCCGAGGCACCGTCTCGAATAGCCTGTATGACCGACCTTGTTCGAGTTAAAGCCGCGACCACTATTATCGGAACACCCTGAGCCGAAGACAAAACCGATGAAAGACACTCGGTGTTTTCTTTTTCAAGAACGGCAAGGTGGATAAAAACGGCATCAGGTTGTTTTTCATTTATCAGAGTAAGGCCTCTAGAGACGTTATTCGTACTGTAAAAACTGTAGTATTCCGGAAGAGCAACGTTAAGCGCTTTGGGGATTTCTACGTTTTCATGAATGAACACTATTGAGATCATACATTGCTATACAGCATAGTATCCCGGCAATGGAAAAAACAATTATACTATAGTATAACTTGCTGGATATAAGCAGAATATGTTAGGATTTTTGTATGATAAACATGCGGTTTCTTCTGAAATTCTTCGATTTTACGTTTCTTGTGAAATTTTTTTTCCTTGCTTTGCTTTTTTCACTCATCCCCTTGTGCGAGATATATCTCCTGCTGTATGTCGGTAGAATGTGGGGGGGGTATTTTACAATTGCGGTGAGTGCATCGTCCGGGTTGATCGGCGTGTTCCTAGCGCTCAAGGAAGTACATATTCTTTTGGGCAGAATAAAAACGAAAATACAAGCGGGCAATTTCCCTGCTGAAGATTTTTCCAGTCTCGCGGGGGTTCTTGTGGGGAGCGTTTTGCTGATCATACCAGGATTTATCACGGATGCTCTAGGGCTTTTGTTTCTTCTTCCTGGATTCAGGAAGTTGGTCGGAAGAGTTGTTGTTGCCCACTTAGGGAATAGGTTACAAGAAGCGTACGAGTATCTAAAACTTTCCTGACAACTCAGAGTTTTTTGAATTTGTAGATGAGGAGAAGAACGAGATAATAGAGGTATACAAAACCTCTAAAGATTCTCCACGGATTGTGCATAAGCGCCGGTACGAATTCTCTTCCCTTTTTGAAGGTCTCTTTTGGAATTCTTTTTTTCTTATCAGCAAAAATTTCGAAGCAATCTTCATTCCACAGTGCTATACCTGGATTGAATTCCTTTTTGTGCTTATGGATCCATTTTTCTTTTCCCGGAACTCCCTTTTCCACGAGAAGAAGGGTCGGTGAAGACTTTTTTATGGCCAGAATCAGGTTTTTTTCCATATCTTTCGGATAATAGCCTGCATATCTGCCGACAATTTTCAGTCCTGGGAATGTCTGCCGTAAATTGTTTTCGGAAATCTGAAGGTATTGCCGTTTGGAGCCCAAAATATAGAGGGATTTCCCCTTTCTTTCCAATATTCCCAGGAGTTGTATGATGAAATCATAGGGCAAATATCGAAACAGAGTCCCTTTCTCAAGAAAATGAGCGCCTTTGAGTATCCCTTTCGAAACCGGAAGTACGAGCGCTGCGTCGGACAGGCAGCGGCGATATTCGAGATCCCTGCGTGCTCGCATAAAATCCCATAAAGTGATAAGAACTATTTGATGGGAATTGTTATCAGTAAGCAAATCGATGATGGTCTGCTCAAGTTCGTTTTCAGGAAGAATATCTATAGGTACCTTGAGAAGATGAAGACGGTTCGCTTTGCGAGTATTCAGAGTTGTTTGTTCCACGTTTGTTGCTCCAATAATACGATCTGTACAGCAGCAATGGCGTAAAGAGCTGCCGTTTCAGTTCGTAACACGTTGTTACCTAGATATACGGGCAGAAAGCCGGCTTTTGAAAGCAACGTTACTTCCTTCCCGGATAACCCCCCTTCAGGTCCTATAATCAATGCAACCTGCTGAGGATAACAGGTAAGATAACTGTGAAGGCTATTGTTTTCAAGAGGTATTTGATGAAAAAAGAGCCCGGTACCGCGCGCCCTCCACACAGAAGGAATTTCGTCGAACTGAATGATCGGATGTATATCCGTGAATCTCGATGCACCGCTTTGCTGCATCGCTTCTTTTACAATACGTTTCCAGCGCTCCGTTTTCTGCTTATCCGGTTTTTTTATGGTATGTTCGCTCAACACCGGGACGATCTCCGTCACACCGGTTTCTGTTGCTTGCCGTATGATCTGATCCATCTTGGGACCCTTTGGTATGCATTGAAAAAGAGTCAGGCGAGGGGAGGAACTAAACCGATCATTGTATGCTGCGATTGCAGTAACAGTGCACGAGGTTTTTCCGATCCGGCTGAGCATGAGGCTGTATGTGGTACCGTTTTTGTCTTTGCCCGTGAATCTCTCTCCGATTTTCATGCGCAAGACCCTACATACATAGTGGAATTCGTCGCCCTCGAGCTCTATTTTCTCTTCTCCCTGGAACCATTGGGGAAGGATAAATTGACGCATCAGTTTTTCATTGTTCCCGTGCACGTAACATACACGGTTCTGTTCCTCGGTCCGTCGAATTCGCAGAAAAAAACGCCTTGCCATGTTCCCAACATAAGCCGACCGCTGGAAATAGGAATCGCAGCGCTTGCACCTACGATTGACGCCTTTATGTGCGCCGCAGAGTTACCTTCTGCGTGCGTATACCCGTCTTGAAACGGCACTAATTTGTTCAATTCCATCGAGATATCTCGTTGAGTCGCCGAATCCGCAGCCTCGTTAATTGTAACGCCGGCTGTCGTATGGGGTACGAAAACGAGGCAGATCCCTTCCTGCACAGAATCTTTGTTCACGCAATCGGATACCGATCCGGTGATATCGATAAATGTCGTGCCTGAGCTTGTCTTGAGCTTGAACTGTGAGAATCCCATGGTTATCGAGAGACCTCCCCATTTCTGAGCATCCTTACTGCTTCGATCAGAACTGTGTCGAATTCGAGATCGTAAATCGGAGGATTGTTGTTTGTTCGGTTTATTTCATTTCGTATAAGCCGTTTCAATATCCTGTCTGATAATGCAATACCCTCTGTTTTTTGTTTTTCTATGAATTCCCTGATCTCTGATTCTGATGGAGCTTTATTCGATTCAATGAATCTACTAACGGTTCTTTCCTCAGTAAGTCGGTTCAAGGAATCCTGTTCTTTCTCACTCAAAGTAGGCTCTTTTATTTCTTTGTTCGGCTTTACTCCCTGTTTGTCAATGGTCGTTCCCGCAGGTGTATAATAACGCGACGTGGTGAGTCTGAATCCACCGGTACCTACTGTTCGGACCTGTTGAACGGATCCTTTGCCATACGTGGTTTCTCCGATGAGAACAGCGCGGTTTCTGTCCTTCAATGCCCCCGCAAGGATTTCCGACGCGGAAGCGGAACCTTTGTCGATAAGTACTACGATCGGTATGTTCTCCTTAACATAGACTCCCGGCTTTGCAAAGAAACTTTCGTTTTCCGAGGGGATTTTGGATCGGGTGCTGACAATCGTACCGTCCGAAAAGAAAAGATCAGCGACATTGATGACGGAATCCAGAAGTCCTCCGGGGTTGCTGCGCAAATCGATGATAAGAGAAGAGTATCCGGCTTTTACAAAATCATCGATGCTCTCTTTGACCCGCTGAGTCGTATACGGAGTGAATTGGATGATCCGCAGATATCCTATCGCTTTGTCGATCATGGCATGTCGCACGGTAGGGACTTCGATTATGGCTCTTGTCAGGGTAACATCGAATGTGAAATTTTTTCCTCGCAATATGGTGACCACTACCTGTGTGCCGGGTTCTCCGCGGAGCCGCTTGATCACTTCATCGATATCGATGTCCGCTGTGGAGTTCCCCTCTATTTTCATGATGTAATCGCCTGCAGAGATGCCTTGCCTATATGCAGGCGTTCCTTCGATGGGTGCCACAACTTCTACGTACGGAATATAATTCGAGTCTTTCTTGGCATCATCGGTGAGTACCCGCTTGGAAATGTAAAGACCGACTCCGCCGAATTCGCCGGTAGTCGTATCTGTAAGATCCCGCATACTGGTTTCCGTCAAGTACGCTGAAAACGGGTCACCGAGGCTTTCGAAAAGTCCTTTCAAGGCACCGTCCATAAGTTTTTTCGAATCGACCTCGTCGACATAGTTTTTTTGTACGAAATCGAAGACCTGCATGAACATCGAAAAAAGCTTATTGCTTTCTGCGTCTCTGGTTTGCGCGAACACTGTAGGTGCAATAGCGAGAAAAACCACGAACACCACGCAAAATATCGAAATTCCTGCCCAAAATACAGGTTCTTTTTTCTGTTTTACGGGTTTGTTTTCATTCATGTTAAACCTCTTCATCTATTGTAGGCACTCAGTATCCTTTGTCAACCATCCTCTTGACCCGTGTTCTGTTACTCCGTACACTCATAACGGTATATGAATGGGAAAAATGTTTTCTTTTTACTATCTGCAGCATGGGAATTTCTCAGATTTGGCATTGTTTTTTTTGTTATTTTTTCCGGCGTTCAAGATACCAAGTTCTCTTTTACCTTTCTCCTTCTCTGGTTCGGGTCCTCGCAGCTCATGCTTCCTGTTGGTTTCCTTGCGTTCGGTTTGTTCCCTACAAAATATGCCGCTGTAAGACCTCTCCTCGTATTCGGCAAACTAATAAACTGCATTCTGGGAATTGTGCTGATAGCTATAGATGCAGTCCCCCTCTTTTTTTCTCAGTCCGTCGCAGGAAGCCGTCCGGTGTTCACTTTTTTTATGATTGTTTTGGTCATCGTTTTTGATTTGATTTTCTTCTCCTTTTTGCTATCATGGAAAGAGAAACAAAAGACGGATCAAAACAGCAAGCAATTACCCGGCTTTGACGTCACACGTGTAGAGGAGGAATAAATGCATATCCTTCCCATTGCCAGCGGAAAGGGGGGAGTCGGTAAATCCCTCATCGCAGCGAATTTGGCTTTGGCGCTTTCTCAAGCCGGAAAGAAAGTTGTGCTTGCCGATCTGGATTTGGGAGGATCAAACCTCCATGTCATCCTCGGCGTCCCTGCGGTAAAGATGGGCTTGGGGTCTTTCCTCAACTCTCCGGACGTGAATTTCGACGATATTATCATAAACACGGAGCATAAGAACCTCATTTTTATACCCGGCGATGCAGAGATTCCTGGCATGGCTAACCTGAGCGCGCAGCAGAAACGAACGCTCATTCGAAATATCACATCCGTGGATGCGGATTTTCTCATTTTGGATCTGGGAGCAGGAACAAGTTATAACATTGTGGATTTCTTTCTTATATCAGGACAGGGAATCGTAGTCACAACTCCGGCACTTACAGCAACATTGAGTGCATACCTTTTCATGAAAAACACTGTGTATAGGATTATGAAATCTTCTTTCAAGAAGAATTCGCCGGCGTATCAGTTTTTCGAAAAACAAAGGAAGGATGCTCAAGCTTTTCAAAGAATGTATATTCCGAAAATTTTGGAGACGGTTCGGTCCATAGATCCTGACAGTCATGAACTTTTTTCGCAGGGTATTTCCAGATTTCATCCGCGGCTTATTCTCAATATGCTTGAAGATCCCAAAGACGCGGATAGAGCAGGAAAGTTGAGGCGGTCCTGCAGGGAATATCTAGATCTCGATATAGAACATCTCGGTGTGATCTACCGGGATGATTTGCAGGATGTAGCGCTGAATTCCCGAATTCCGATACTGTTATACAAACCGCAATCGATTCTTTCGCAGGCCATTTATCGCATAGCAGACAAACTCATTCAACTCGCTGAGGAGAGCGAGAGCCCTGTAGATATAGAAACCATAGAGGACAGTTATCAGGCAGCTGAAACGGAAGCCGAGGTCGATTTCGAATCGAAAGTGGGGTACCTAGAGGATCTTCTCCATTGCGGGGACCTCAGTATGGGAGATCTTGTGGAAACGGTGAAGATGCAGCAATTCGAGATTGCGCAATTAAAAAAAGAGAATCAACTTTTGAAGTCGAAATTGGTTAAAGCTATGAACGCAGGGTTTAAAATTTAACTGATAGTGGAAAAGGGATGGCAAAGAAGAGCGTTCAAATCAAAGGTTCCATCACTCTCACTATCGATGAACTTGCTCTGCAGGCGAGTATTGCATTTTCACCGAATTCCGATGGAGACGATTGGAACACGGAAAAAATTCTAAAACACTTGGCGGAGAAAAACATTTCCACAGGATTCGACTCTCCGTTTATTGAAAAGGTATTGTCCAGATTTTCGAGCGCCAAGGAAGGCCCACTTTCGGAAATCATCGTCAGAGGCAATCCGCCGCAACCTCCCATTCCTGAACAAGTAAAATGGAACGAGTTTCCGCTTCCTGAACATTTGAAAGATGACTGTGCGCGTGTCTTTTCGAGAGCCGGAGTTCCTTCGATCGTGAAGGTGAGTTTCGAAAAGGTCAAACAGGAAAAAGTCATTGAGAAAAAGGGAAAATTCCCTTTCCTCGGCTCCAAGCAGGAAAAGGTCGTGGAAGTCGAGAAAAAGCGTATAGAAACTCCTGTTGATATTGATCCTGAGGTTGTTGCGACGGGATGGGTCAAAAAAGGAGATAAGATAGGATCCGTAATTCCCGGAAGACCAGGGGTTCCGGGAAAGAATATTTTCGGAAAGCCCATTCCTCCTCCTAGTGTGGAAGAAACAGCGGTATATCCAGGAAAGGGGGTAGAAAAAAAAGGATCGGAACTCATCGCCACTGAAGACGGCTTTCTCCGCAGAGGGAAAAACTGGCTCGAGGTAATTCCATTTTCGGTTCATGCATGGGGCCTTAGTCTTTCAAACGATAAAAGTTCCTGTTTTCTCGATTTCACACCGGGAGAACAAGGTTCCCCTTTACCCGAACCGTCGGAGATCGTTGCAAAAGCAGTGGAAATGGGTGTAACGCCCGAATCTTTGATAAGCGAGGAAGAGATTCGCTCGATCATCTCTGAGGCAGTACAATCACAAAGGTCCATAACGCACGTATCGATAAGTAAGGATAGAGATGCACACATAGAAATATCAATCAGTCAAGACGAACTTAAAGCCATGCTTATTCTTCGTAAAGGAAAAGGGAAAGGGAAGGCTCTCGACTTGAAAGAAGTAGGTACCGCCTTGCGTACATGCGGCCTGAAGGGAATGAATATCGAAAAGATAAAAAAAGATATTCTGGATTTTTATCGAAGTCCGCAAGACAGCCTCGAGAATTATGTGCTTGTTGAAGGAAAAGCACCGACAAGAGGAGAGGATAAAGTTGTCACGTTTTTGGTGAAGTTCCTCGGCGATCAGGACGTTGAGCGCATAAAAGGTCGGAGCAGAGAATTGCCTCTTCTCAAGGAAGAGGTCGATTCCCTGGAGAAATATCCTGTCGATGCAGCGGTTGGAATGGCATTCGTCGAAGAAAACCAACAGATCGCTAAAATTGCTTCTCCCAAGGCAGGAACAGCAGGGGTCGATATTTATGGCAAGGTACTCCCTGCAATTCCTGGAAACGATCCTGAAATTGAACTCCTTGAAAATGTGAGAATGAATCAAGACATCATCGTGTCCGGGATCAAGGGTGTTTTCGAAAAAATAAGCGATGGAAAGAAGTTCGTTTTCCGAGTTCGTCCACACTCGGACGGTCAGGTGAATGTATTGCTCAGCGATGATAAAATGCAGGCCTACCTTTCCCTGTCTGCTCCGATAGGTACGGGGTCTCCTATTTCAAGAGAACTTATAGAAAAGGCTCTCGCACAAAAAGGAGTGGTAAAAGGCATAAAACCCGAGTCCATCGCTCAAGCTATGGAACAGCTTATGGCGGGGGCCGCTGTAGACAGAATACTCGTTGCCGAGGGGGCACAGCCGAAAGACGGAGGGGCAGGGCAGGTACGATTTCGCATAACAATGGCGAGCGGTAAAAGCGTTACACTTAAACGCGACGGAACCGCCGATTTCCGAAATCAGGATAAAATCACCTCGGTTAAGGCAGGTGAGATAGTTGCGGATGTTTTTTCTCCGGAAGGCACCGCCGAAGACGGATGGGATGTAACGGGAAAAGTTCTCCCTGCACAGGAACTTCCTCCTATCGAACTAGAGCTTGGAAAGAACATAAAAGAAGAAGTTGGCGAGAAAGGAATACGGCATCTGGTGGCGCAGCAGAGCGGCGAACTCCTGTACGATGGAAAGAGTATCGATGTGCGGGATCTCCACGTCGTTAAGGGCGATGTAAATTTGGCTACCGGAAATGTGAAGTTTTCAGGATCGGTGCATGTGACAGGATCGGTTACTTCCGGTTTTTATATCATGGCCGGGGGCGATATCAGAATCGATGAAACCGTACAGTCGGCGTTGCTTTCTGCAGAAGGTATGATCATTATAAAGCAAGGGGTCAAGGGAGCGGAGAAAGCGGTGCTCCGAGCGAAAAAACAAATAGAAGCTTCTTTCATAGAACAGACCACTATACTCTGTGTTGGAGATATCAAAATACAAAACGCGTGTATGAGATGCCGGATAAAGTGTAATGGAAAACTCATATTGGGAAAAGAAAAAGGAACTTTGATCGGTGGAACGATCAAGGTAAAAAAGGGCATCGATGTGACGACTTTGGGATCCGAAAGCGGAGTGCGAACTCAGATTTCTTTCGGACAGGATTACCTGATCGAAGATCAGATAGCGCTCGAACAAAAAGAGATAGACAAAGCAAACGAGAAAATTGCAAGTCTTGACATTATCATGAAGAAAAATGAAAGGCTTGGAGATCGGACCAAGCTGGAAAGAATCCGCCAGGAAAAACTGCAATATCTCAAGATGATCGAAAAGCGGAGCGTGCGCCTGTTCAATCTGAGGGAAAAATTTGAAGAGCATTATCCTTCGGAGATCCGTATCAGCGGCTCATTGTATCCAGGGGTGATAGTGGAGAGCCATGGCAGATTTTACGAGACAAAGATGAAGAAGACGGGAGTCATTCTTTTCTTTGATTCGCAGACCGGTCGAATTCAAGAAAAACCGTTTGCCGCGAAAAAACAAGAGGAGTAGACCATGTTGGCTTATATTCGCTACCCGGATTGGATAAAACCGGAAATTTTTCCCGGACTTCCCATCCGTTGGTATGGGCTCATGTATCTTATAGCGTTCGCAATAGCCTACATATTATTCCGGGTTCAAATCAAAGAGCAGAAGCTCCCCATAGCGAAAGAGGAAACGACGAGTTATTTTTTCTGGGGTATCGTCGGTTTGCTCATCGGAGCGAGGATTTTCGGCGCTTTCGTATACGATCCCAGTGGCAGGTATCTGAGGAATCCGCTCCTTGTATTTTGGCCCTTTGATGAACAGTTCCGATTCGTAGGACTTGCCGGTATGTCGTACCACGGAGGGGTTATAGGATGTGTTGTTGCGCTGCTCATATACTGCAGGACGAAAAAGGTCAGTTTTCTTCTGAGGGGAGACCTTCTTGCAGCAGGCATACCGTTAGGGTACACGTTCGGACGGTTGGGTAATTTCCTTAATGCAGAGTTATACGGCAGGGTGACCGCATCTCCTGTGGGGATGCTTTTCCCTCACGCGGAACCGTTTTCCGTGAAACTCGAATGGGTGAAGGGGATTGCCCAAAAAGCCGGAATCGCGATTGGAGACAGTGAAGTGGTGAATCTTCCGCGGCATGCTTCGCAGCTTTACGAAGGTTTTTTCGAAGGTATTGTTCTTTGGCTCGTTATCTGGTTCATATTCAGGAAACGGAAACCTTTCGATGGTTTTCTCATCGGTGTGTATATCATAGGGTATGGTCTTATCCGGTTTGTCATCGAATACTTCCGAGAGCCTGATATTGGTATAGGTTTCCCCCTGCGGTTCGGACCGGCGGATAATCCGAATGCATTGCTTCTGAGCCCGTGGAATTTCACGACAGGGCAGATACTCTGTATGTTTATGGTTTTCGGTGGTATTATATTTTTGATCATCTTGAGAAAACGGAACATGCGTTTGAAAGAATTGCCTGTCGCAACGAAAAAGAATTATCGAAAAATCAGAAAAAAAATCAAATGAAGAAGGTGCAATAAACGGAGTGAGCACAATTTCAACTAACCGGCTTTCCCGAAGGGAATTGAGGAAAGACAGGCGAAAAAAACGGAGAGAAGGAAGACGGATACGTTCTTTCAGATTTTTCTGGGAGTTTCTCCGGTGTACGCTTGGGAAATTCCTTTCTCTGCAACAAAACTGGCAGGCTGAGAATGTCAAACTGTTGAGTGCGATCGATCCTCCTTATCTTATCATGCCCAATCATAATAGCATGTGGGACCCCTTTATCATCGGTTATTTTTCTCCGCATCCTATTCATTATGTCGCTGCAGATGCGGTTTTCAGATCGCCGTTGACCCGCTTTCTTCTGGAACTCATAGGTGCTATTCCGAAAACGAAAGTATTATCCGATCTCGAGCCGGTACAGCAGATAATCAAAATCCGCAGGCAAGGAGGGGTGATCGGTATTTTCCCCGAGGGTCAGAGCCCGTGGGATGGGCATACACTTCCTTTGATCCAGGCTACGGCAAAACTCATAAAACTTTTGAAGATTCCGGTCATTATCCCAATCGTGAAAGGTTCTTTCCTTTCGAAACCGCGATGGGCAAAACGGAGAAGGTTCGGTGTGTATTCTGTTTCGTTTTCGCTCGGATTTTCGAAAGAAGAGGTAAAAATGCTTTCTACAGAGGAGATATTAGATAAGCTGGAGAATCTCCTGGCCTATGACGAGTACGATTTTCAGAAAAAGCGCATGGTGACGTTCAAAGGCAAAGACAGGGCGGAATATCTCGAGTTCGCTCTCTTCTTATGCCCTCAATGTCACGGCATCAGTTCTCTCCGTTCGCATGGAGACCTCTACACCTGCAGGAGCTGCGGCTATGAAGTCTTTTACAACGAATTCGGTTTTTTTGAAAAACGATGCGGAAACTTGGTCTTCGATTCCGTTCGAACATGGAATTTGTGGCAGGTGGAATATCTGGAGAAATTGATCGATGAATGGAGAAAGTTCTCTCCTTCTCAACTCTTGATAGAAGATGAAGGAGTCAGGATGTACATAGGGTATAAGGATGAACCGCTCGAGTATGCAGGTAAAGGGAAAATCCGACTTTTCTCCGATACGTTGCTTTTTATAGAAGACAACGGTGAAAAGGCCGAATTCCCGCTTCAAGAAATCCGCGGCGCGAACATTCAGAACAATGAAAAACTCGAATTCTATTATCGGGATGAGCTGTACAGATTCGATGGAAGAAAGAACAGGATTTCCGTGTATAAATGGTTTCTCGTTATGACCCGTCTTCAGGTCCGAAATTCGATATCTGGCTCTTCATAGTACGGAGGATGTATGAAAAAAAATGCTTTAGTAGCCCAATCCGGCGGACCATCTCCTGTAATAAACGCTTCTTTGCAGGGAGTCATTGATGGATGTGTTTCTTATCCTGATTCGATCGGACGCATATATGCGAGTTGGCATGGTATCGAAGGAGTTCTGCTCGAGGAACTGATCGACATATCTTCGCAGCCCAGAAGGGAAATAGAACTGCTCCGTTATACACCGGCTGCCGGTGCAATAGGCACTTGTAGGTATAAACTCAAAGAAGATCAGGTCGAAGATTTCGAACGCATCATCGACGTCATGAGGGCTCACGAGATCGGATATTTTTTTTACATCGGTGGTAACGATTCAATGGACACTGCGAGCAAGGTGTCGAACCTTGCCAGAAGAAAAGGCCTGGAACTCGTAGTCGCTGGAGTACCGAAAACCATAGATAATGATGTGGGAGATCAGGAGTTTTCCCTTATCGACCATACTCCGGGATACGGGAGCGCTGCGAGGTATTGGGCATATCTCATACAGAACATGGAGGAAGAAAACAGAGGCATGAGCGTATCCGAGTGTGTTATCGTGCTTCAGGCAATGGGGAGAAAATCGGGCTTCATAACTGCAGCCTCCAGATTGGCGGACCCGGAAAGGAGAATGCCTTTGCAGCTCTATATGGCGGAATCGAATCATACTCTCGAAAGCCTCTATGAACAGGTGAACAGACAACTCGTTAAGAGCGGTCGCTGCATCGTTGTTGTGAATGAAGGATTCGATGTGGGGAATCTCGGAGAGGCACGCGACGGGTTCGGGCATATCGAGTACGGAGCAAGCAGGAATACCGCAGCGCAGATCGTTACCAATTATCTGAATGAAAAGGGTCTCAAAGTGAGGGGGCAAGCTTCCTGTCAGGTGCCGGGAGTCATTCAGCGGTCGGTATCGATGCAAGCTTCTTCGGTCGATATTGAAGAAGCGTATTCTGTCGGAATGACGGCAGTGGATGTGGCACAGAAATATGGTACAGGCTGGATGGCGACGATTCTACGGAAGAAAGGTGTTCCGTATAAAGCGGTCTTCGACAAAGCGCCGCTGGAGGATGTGGCGAACTCAGTCCGCTACCTTCCTTCGCATTGGATAACTAAGGACGGGATCGATGTGACGGACGATTTTATTGAGTACGCCCGTCCGTTGATCGGCGACAGCTGGCCGCAGGTTCGCCTTGAAAACGGTTTACAGCGATTCGCGCGCCTCGAACTGCGGTTCATCGACAAGAAACTTCCACCATATAGGCCAGAACGTTTCAGAACTTGAATGCGTTACACCGGCGGATTATCTGGTATTACGGAACAGGTATCAGTTTTTGCTTGCTAAAAAAAGGTTTCCCCACTAATCTATACGAGAAGATTATGTATTTCGATCCTTTTGCTACATTTATTAAAAAGTATGATCGATTTATACTCACCACTCACGAAACGCCGGATGGAGATGCCATAGGCAGCGAATATGCGATGCTGAAAGCCCTCCATAAGATAGGGAAAAAGGCGCTCGCTTTCAATGCGGATCCTACGCCCGGAAACTTTATGTTCATCGATGAGACACAGGAGCTCCGGGTACTCGAAAACAAAACGCAACTGCCAAAAGATTTGAGGAAATATGCGCTGATCATTCTCGATGTGAACGACATTCACAACATAGGACAAGTGCGGGATCTTGTTCTGCCGAAAGTCCGGGAATATATCATCATCGATCACCATGAATACGAGGACGATGTGCTTTCGCAGAACATCATAGAAAAAAATGCGTCGTCGACCGGAGAGATTCTGTTTCAGGTGTTCAAAGAGCTTGATATTCCTATAGATCTTCCCATCGCTCAGGCTTTGTATACCGCTATTGTATATGATACGGGATCTTTCATCTATCCAAAAACAACTGCCTTGACATTCGAAATCGCCCGGGATCTCGTGGCGATAGGTGTTAAACCCAATGAGATTTACACCAAGGTATACGAATGCAAAACAGTTTCTTTTTTGAACCTTCAATCCAAGGTTTTTTCTACGCTCGAATTCGCTTTCAATAACCATGTAGCGATTCTTTCTATGACAAAGGAAATCATCATGGAAAGCGGTTCTACCTATGAAGAGGGGCAGCAACTCATCAACAATCCCTTGAATGCGAAGGATGTGCGTGTATCCATATTTTTCAAGGAGAATCTGGAAGGACTGCTCCGTTGCTCCATGCGTTCGAAGGGTAATATCGATGTTGCACGCATCGCAAGTCTCTATGAAGGGGGAGGGCACAAAACGGCTGCCGGATTCAAATGTCACAAATCCCTCGAAGAAACCAAAAAAGAGCTTCTGGATCATCTCCGCATCTATTTCGAATCCGAGCAATGAACAACGCTTATAAAAAAGGAGAATACCTATGTCGCAGAAAGTGAAGAAATATTTTCATGATATAAGCCCGAGGGCTTGGGAACACCCTGCGGATAAAGCTGCTCTTTCGGCTCTCAGGGAGGTTCCCGGCTTCGATGCGCTTCTGAAAATGTTTATCGGTGGAACCACTGAGAAATCGTTGAGGCTGATAGCGCTGGCTTCTTCTGTGCGGGTATCGTCGCGGCAATTCCCCAGGGTATACCGGCTGCTCGAGGAAGCCTGTTCCGTACTGGACGTGAAAGAGCTTCCCGAGCTGTATGTGTCTCAGAGCCCGTTCATGAATGCAGGAGCGGTCGGTGTTGATAAGGCGTTTATTATTTTGAACAGTGCCTTTCCTGAATATTTGTCGGACGATGAGCTTCTTGCGGTCATAGCCCACGAGATCGGCCATATCGCGAGCGGTCATGTTTTGTACAAGACGCTTCTTATGCTCCTCCTCAATATATCCGCTTTTGCTTTTCAACTTCCGCTTCAAGGGCTTGCTCTTCAGGCCGTGATCGCCGCGCTCAGGGAATGGGACAGAAAAAGCGAGCTGTCTTCAGACAGAGCCGGGCTGCTTGCGGTTCAGGATGTTCAGTCATGCTATGTCCTGCTCATGAAGCTTGCAGGTGGAAACAAAATAGGGGAAATGGATATTAACGATTTTTTCTTGCAGGCAGCTGAATACGAGAAGGGCGGCAGTGTGCTCGACAGCGTATACAAGCTTTTGAACCTTATCGGACAGAATCATCCTTTTCCTGTGATCAGATTATCGGAATTGAAAACCTGGGTCGATTCAGGCGAGTATGCGAAAATCGTCGATGGCCAATTTTCTGTGAAAGCCGACACGAAAGACGATGTGTTCAAGGATTTCAGTGAAGCAGCTGCGAGCTATAAACAGCATATGACGAGTTCAGATGATCCGCTGGCCAAGGCCTTTTCGAATCTCGTCTCCGGAATTGAAGGAGCAGCGAAACAGGCGGAAGATTTGTTTGGAGGTTTGTTCGGGAAGAAAAAATGAGTCGGACGATGCGGTTGGTGCCGAGAAAAGCGGAGGAGCCCTTTATTCGAGCCGGATGGTTTTCATGCTTCCGAGTATGGAGTTGCGATAACGGGCAAACAAATCGAGATCTCCTGCGGCTTCCACAAGTGCAATGCGTTTTCCGTACACGAGGATGCCGGTGAGGAACGCATAATTCTTATTCATATACGGTACTGCCCATTCGAAAAAAACTCCCTCTTTACCCGATGCCTGAAAAGTCTCTTCATCCGTTATGAGCATATAGCCTTCCTTAACGAGTTGATTTTTGAGTGCGCTTTTCCAGAATTCGAGGTTCTTTTCAGGATAGTTTTGTACGACCCTAACCCTGTATGCCACTCCTTCGGGGCTCACGGCTTTGTATTCTTTTGATTCTGAGACTATGGCGAATCCTTCCGGCTTTTCTATAAGGAGTTTCGAGCATCCGGAAAAAAGTACCATTGAGATCAGGCAGAGTATGAAGAATCGTTTCTTCGTCATTTGTACGCCTCGTTGATAAAGGAGTAAAAATCGACGGAGTTTATCCAGTTGAAGGAAGAAGGAATTTTTTCCGGGAGAGTTTGCTGCATATAATTCAGCGTTATCTCGGCTCGTGCGTAGAATTTATCGGTGTTCAACTTCTTCAGTTTTCCGCTGAGCTGTTCGATTTCGATTATCAGTTGCGTTATCTCTTTTTCTATGGACAAGGTTCCCTCGACATCCGCTTGATCAATGAATGAAAGATTTTTCTTGAGGATTTCTTCCCTGCTCCTAATGCCGGACTGAAGCCCGAGAATCTCTTCCCGCAAATCCACCGCTTCAGGCGAAAAATGGATCAGGTGCGCTGCGGTTTTTTCGAGGAAAGTTCTGAATGTTCCCATCGTTTTCATAGGAAACCGGATGATGACCATATCCGTAGCTTTCAGGACGTAATACCCCTCGTTTTTCTGCACCCATTCCGCGATTCTGTCCGCTGCAGCATCGGGATTATCCACGAGTATGACTGCCCGAACGGTATGGGACAAGTAGTTCTCTGTTTCTCCGAATACAGGGAACGCCGAAGAAATAAAGAACGCGAGACATACGATGAAACAGAACCTTTTCATCACAGTACCCTACACGCTTTCAATGATTCCAATACGGATGCCTTATTTTTCTCCAGGGCGTTTTTGTCGGGGAAAAAGACTTCTGCCACTACAAGTACATTCTCTTTGCTCGATACGCCGATAAGGTAAAAAAAGGGAGTTCTGTCTTTGCTCGTAAACAATACGGATTTGAACTCTCCGAGTTCGAGCGTTTCCTGCGAAGCATAGTAATCCTTAAGATGGAAATCCAGCGCTTTCTGCCAGAACAGGGAATCCCCTTCCGGCATATTCGCCGTTGTACCGATCCTTACCCTAGTTCCCTCAGGGCTTTCCGCTCTGAAAATTTTTTCTTTCCCGAATATGGCGAATTCCTCTGGCAATTTTATCGATATCTTTTTTTTCAGCTCGTTGATGCTCGGATTGAGAGGATCCAATGTCGCCATCCATGCAAAGGGTATTTGTTTTTTTGCATTCTCCGTGTACGGCATCCGGGGGACCAGATCGACTGCGATACGGGAAAGGGCGACCTGCCGTTCCAAAAGATCTAAGGTCAACTGAATTCTTTCGATTTCTTCGGTAAGCCGTTTTATCTCGCGCAGAATATTGAGCCGTTCTTCGACCTTTTTTGTCTTTTCGAGCAGCGAATACAGACGTTCACGCGTTTTGAGCGAGATATTCAGCCTTCCGTTGAGGTCCTGAAAGAATTCGGTCACATCGTATGTTTCTTCGGATTTGTGGAGAAGTTGCCCGAACCCCTGTATCCTGAGGAACAGAACTTCGAATTTCTCCGCAGGTATCCGGATGACGATCGAGGTTTCCCATACCCCTTCTACGTATCCGCCTTCTTCTTCGGCCAAACGGGAGATTCGTGTTTTTTCCTGTTCCACAGAATCCACAACCAGTTTGCAATACCCGGAATATACGCGTTTCTGTTCCGATTGTTTTTCTGTTTTTCCTCCCGGAGCCTTGGAAGCTATTTGCTGATCCATGTCTGCGCCTTTGCGGATGTCCATTTTTTTCGGCGCCGGCGCAGCCTGCTGCTGGATAGCCGACATTTCCTCGATGGTTTGTTCCTGCTGGTATGCAGTCGAACGTGCCGCTTCTTTTCTGAAAATCCCGCCGCAGCCAAAGACGGTCGATAAAAAAAGTACGAGCACACAGAAACAGAACGCCGATCGCAGGTTCATATGCTCTAAAGTATATACTTTTTGCCTCAAGTATCAATGCATTATGAAGGGGATAACTCCGCATCGACTATAGCAAAATGTGAAAAAATGCGTATAAAAAAACATACAAATTCCTATAAACTCTGGAAATCGAAAAATTGAATAGCTTAATTCTTTATAAAGAAAAGAATTATTTGCATTTTCCAGTTTATCGGAGTTGGTACCATTTTTGCTATGTTTATAGATGAGATAATTGATCTGCGTGAAGGGACAATTTTGTGTTGACGTTTA
>CAZWAS010000003.1:29292-57578 GCA_964631915.1 uncultured Spirochaetales bacterium
TCAAGAGCTTTGACAACGAGCTCTACTCATATTAAGACAGAACTAATAAGAAAATCAATACATGCGCTTATCGCTCTGGTGCCTATACTCGCTTCTTACGATCTCTATTTGACTTTCTCGGTTCTCTGTGCCGGCATTCTCCTCTACACATCTGCTGAAATGCTCAGAATGGAAGGAAGGACTGTGGCAGTGCTCTCTTTTCTTACAGTCGCAGCGTCCAGAGATCGTGAACGCGGTAAGTTTGTCATGGGTCCTGTTACGCTCGGAATGGGTGCAATGCTCGCGCTGCTTCTTTACCCTGCTCCTGCAGCGTCCATTGCGATTTTCGCATTGGCATTCGGCGACGGCATTGCCAGTCTTGTCGGGAAATTATGGGGGAGAATCCGAGTGCCGTTCACCGGCGGAAAAACAATGGCCGGTTCGGTCGCATGTTTTGTTGTTGTGTTTTTCATAACTCTGCGGATAACAGGAAGCGGACGAACCGCTCTGTTCGTGGCGTGTGCTGGGACCATTCTTGAACTCGTGTCGCCTCGCGAACTCGATAACATAATTATGCCCTTAGGCACTGGATTCGTTGCAGCCCAATTGATTGGATAGAAAGAACTACATCCATAAATACAGATCGTGATTTTTTTTCGCGAAAAGAAATGCACCCCCTGCAATGCAGACGAAACCCAGAACGATGGTAAGCGGTGTATGGGCGAAGAGAAGTAACTCTCGGCCGGCGAGTACATTCCCTATTCCCAAGGCCATGTAAAGATGATCTTTGCTGCTTTTTACGAAGCCTGCCCATATGTAGTTTGCGATCGCTAGAATTTTCAATGCGAATGTTGCAAAAAATATTTCCCGTTCCGCTCCCAGCTTGTAAAGAAGATTTGCGAATAACGCCGTGGGATCCACAGGCAATGCTGCGGAGAGCGTTGCAGATAAAAAGAGGGTTATACTCAGGATGATGCTGAAGCTCTGCTGTTGTATACCAATGGAATAGAGGCTGGATATGAGAAGAGAGAACAGGGAGGCGAACCTGAAAAAATAGATGATTTTCGTGAGGAGGACACCGAAATATACCGGGGTATTCGCCGCAAGGAGGTTGAGCTGGAAAAGGCGTAACGATTCCAGAGATAGGAAAAGTATGAAAAGCGAGAAAAAGAAGATTTCCGGTGATGCTGTTTTTCTGAAATTGAACCACAGTGCGAAACCGCTGCCGGAGGAAAAAACGAGTATCGTAAAAATGCCTACCAGACACCACATGAATTCATTGGCGACCTGTTTGCTGTGTAAAAGCCACCAAGGCTGGAAGTCGAGATGTTTTACATGCGTGAACTGCGGATCCTGCGAAAAAGCGAAATAAAAACCGATGCTTGCAGAGATGAGAAAGAGAATCCCAGCCGCCAAACCCATGAGTATGATCATGTTTCGCGATGCTAACGTCATAAACTCAGTATACTTTATTTTTCGATAGTTTGGGTACTTCTCGGAACAACAGATTAGAAAAAGGAAAAGGCTACAGGTTTGCTGAAAATGATCGATATTGAATAGAGAGAGGTAGAGAGTATGAGAAAACGCGTGATCGTGCTTGCGATTTTTTTTGCAGTATGCTCGAGTCTTTCGCTCTGGGCAGGCGATGTTGCAAGCTTTGTGAATCTTGGCTTTTCTGACGATGCAAAATACTTCATGTTCGGACAATACGGCGTCACTGAAACGGACAACAAACCATATGCCGAAATTTATACGGTGGAGGTCGTTTCGAACAATTTTGTACCGAACGGCGTGAAGAAGGCTCAGTATTCTGTTTCCGTTCAGCCAGGTCAGGATGGAAGCAATGCGCTTTATACGCTACTTGAAGACGTACTTCCCTTGAAGAAACGGTACAAAATTAATTACCTTCAGAGCGGAAGGATACTCTATCTTCTCCTGAACGGCGACACACCCAAAGCCGATTTGGAATTCAGAGATTTCGCAACCGGAAATAAATACACGCTCACGCTCGAGCAGATTGCAGAGGGCAAGGACAGCCAGATAAAGGCCAGTTTTTTTATCAAGCTCACTGTGGCACAGAAGGATGGGACGGTGAAGAATTACTGCGTAGGAAGGCCGAATTATTTCAGGGATGGGGTAAAAAGCTACAAAATCAAGCAAGTCTTCCTGTCCCCGAACGAACAGTCGCTGGTGATAGTAGTGGAAAAAGAAGAAGTGAAAGCAGGAATGTCAGGCACCCGGTACATGGTTGAAACAGTGGAGATAAAATAGTCTTTATCCCCCGTTCTCTTTATAGAAAAATATTGACATGCGAATGGTGCCTTATTACAATGCTTTCACGGTATTTTCCCCCCACATTTCAAGCGTACCGTCATTTTTTGTGCGAGAGGCAGCATGGCTGAAAAAATCACTGCGAGAAGCGAAAACTATTCTGACTGGTATGTTGATATCGTCGTAAAAGCAAAATTGGCTGATTATTCTCCCGTGAAAGGTTGTATGGTGATTCGTCCTAGAGGATATGCCATTTGGGAGCGTATTCAGTCGAATTTGGACAGAATGTTCAAGGAGACAGGGCATACGAATGCGTATTTCCCCCTTCTGATTCCCGAAAGTTTCATAAAAAAAGAGGCCGAACACGTCGAAGGATTCGCTCCTGAGCTTGCGGTTGTAACGCACGGAGGCGGCGAAGCGCTCGAAGAACCATTGGTCATCCGTCCCACATCCGAGACCATAATCTGGAGCATGTACAAAAAATGGATCCAGTCTTATCGCGACCTTCCCCTCCTCATAAACCAGTGGGCGAATGTGCTCCGATGGGAAAAGAGGACGCGCCTCTTCTTGCGGACCACTGAATTCCTGTGGCAGGAAGGGCATACTGCACATGCGACAGCCGAAGAAGCTCAAGAAGAGACCCTCAGAATGCTCGATGTATACAGACGCTTTGCGGAAGAAATGATGGCTATTCCCGTGCTTACAGGAGTCAAATCCGAATCAGAAAAATTCGCCGGAGCAGTCCGAACCTATGCCATAGAAGCGATGATGCAGGATAAAAAGGCCCTCCAAGCGGGTACCTCGCATAACCTCGGGCAGAATTTTGCGAAAGCGTTCGATGTTACATATCAGACAAAGGAGGGAGGACTCGATTATGTATGGGCAACCTCGTGGGGCGTTTCTACAAGGCTGATAGGGGCCCTTATCATGTGTCATTCTGATGACAAAGGACTTGTTCTTCCGCCGAGACTTGCTCCAACAGAGCTCGTTATCATTCCGATTTTCAAGAGCGCAAACAAGGATGCGGTAGTCCAATATGCGCGGAAGCTCTATCAAGAATTGAAAAAAAATTTCCGCATAGAAATCGATGAAGATGATCAAAATTCGCCGGGTTGGAAATTTGCAGAATGGGAAATGCTTGGCGTTCCTCTGCGGATCGAAATAGGTCCCCGTGATATGGAAGCAGGCAAAGTCTTGCTCGTGCGAAGAGACACAGGCGACAAAATCCCCGTGTCGGTGGCGGACGTGCCGACAAAGGCAAAGGAGCTTCTCGAAGCGATCCAGAAGAGTTTGTACGACAAAGCGCTTCGATTCAGGAAAGAGAATACGAAAACCATAACCGGATATGATGAATTCAAGGCGTTTTTCGAACGCGACGGAGGGTTCGCCGAATGTTTTTGGTGCGGTGATGCTGCATGCGAGTCCCGCGCAAAAGAGGAGACAAAAGCAACTATCCGGGTTCTCCCTTTCGATCAAGGAGAGATATCCGGCGCCTGCGCGGTATGCGGTGGCAATGCACAATACAAAGCGATTTTTGCAAAAAGTTACTGATAACCGATGAAGCGATGCATCTTTTCAGTATTTATCCTCATACTGTGTGTTTCTTGTGCGCAGAGAGAAACCAAAGAAATAGTTAAAGAAAAAGAGGCCTTCTCCTGGTACGCTTTGCAGGACAATAAACTCGTTCCCGTTTCGGATCCGACCTCTGCTGTCCAGGCAGAAACATTGGCCTGGGCGATTCAGACACGGGTTTCTGGTTTTTTTGAAATGCAGGGCGATCTTTTCTGCATCATTAATAATCGGGGTATCTACAGGCTCGATGTGTCGGTCCCCGAAACAGGATCTTCGCCTTTGGTTTGTATGTACGTAGGGGGTGAGGAGTTTTTTGCAGGAAGGACCGCCGGAGAAGTCTTCGCATACGGTGACAAGTGGTTCTGCCATGTGTACAGGAACAGTTTTTTCCTCTCGCCGGTGAAGAGAGAGGGTATCGCCCTTCTGGAATTCGATCCGCGCTCTTCCAGTTTGAGGCCAATTTCTGTTCCGTATATGGCCAAGCATCCGGGGTGGGAACCGACGGGTTTTGTCGCTGCAACAAACGGTACTGAACTTCATTTTGCGTGGAAGCTTTCAGAGGAAGACAGAACCGAATTCGCATACACGGTTCTCGATATCGCCAAAGGAAGAGAAACAGAAACTACCCAGGCTGCTTTTCTTTCTGCATTCGATTTCAAACCTCTCGAGCAGGGTCCGAAACCTCTGGTCGCTGCGATACGGAACATCCAGCATAAGTTGAAACAAAATACGATTCTTCATATCGAAGTGCGAGGCAAAAATATTCCTGTGACGATGCGGTACAGACTCGGTTCGATCGAAGACATAAACGCGGGAAATAAAGAACTCGTGATACTTCCCGTGTATACTGACGGATACCGCTATTCGGTATTGGTTCCCGATGGCAGTCTGTATTGGGAGTATGCGGATGAATCGAAAAAACCTGAAAGCGGCGCATATCGATTGCCTGCATTGCCTGCCGGATACCGATATACGGATGCTGCATTCCGGAATGGTTGTTATTTCGTTTCATGGGAAGAAGAGCAGTTTCCATATGTGAAAAAGGCAGGCCTTCTCATGTTCAATACCGCCCGATAGTGCAAAAAATTATTCATTTGTTTTTTTATCAACCCTTTACGGCTCCTGCAGTCAAACCAGAAACAATATATCTCTGCAAAAAAAGATAGAATAACACCATCGGTATCATAGATATTATTATGAAGGCCATAATGAAATTCCATCCGGAGGTAAACTGTCCCTGATATTGCATGACGCCGAGAGGTATTGTAAAGGTTTTTCTATTATCCAGGATTAAAAGGGGGAGCAAGAATTGGTTCCAACTTTGAATGAAGGTGATTATAGTGACTGTCGATAGTACAGGACCGGAGATCGGCAGTAAAACCCTGAATCCGAATGTCCAAATGCCTCCTCCATCGACGTAGGTAGCCTCCTGTAATTCTTGAGGGACCTCTCGGAAAAAACCGGTTAATATGAAAATACTTATTGGAATATTGAAAGCAACCTGTGATAATATGACACCATTCAGAGAACCAACCAACCCCACAAATCGTAACTGTAGGTAGAGGGGTAAAATAGCGACGGTCAATGGGAACAGCATCCCCATGATAAAATAATTATAGAGTATTGTTCGTCCGCGGAATCGTAGACGAGAAAGAGCCAGGGCTGCCATAAAAGAAACAAGAAGATTCAGTCCTATCGTACCAATTGCGACAAGGCACGAGTTTATGAGGAATATCCAAAAGTCTGCATTTTTTGTTAGAATACCGATATAAGCATTCAAAATCGGGGAAGACGGTAAGGTAAAAGGAGAAGAAAATATTTCTCCGTTCGTTTTGAAGCTGTTGACCAGCACTGCATATATCGGAAACAGGGTTATCCCTGCCATGACAATACAGATTATGAGACACAGCGCATTTGATAAATTCCTTTTGCCTTGAACAGACGAAAAGCCATTACTTGCGAAGACCATGGTATTCTTCTCCTACAATAAAGCGCTGATACAAAATATTGAAAATTAAACAAATGCCGAATAAAATGACTGCTACGGCACTTCCATATCCAAAGGCGAATCTCCTGAAGCCGAAATTATATAAGTAGGTGACTATCGTTTCTGTTGAATTCACCGGTCCTCCTTGTCCCATCGCCCAAACGACGTCAAAGATGTTGAACGAGCCGATTACAGACTGGAAGACAGAGATAACAAAGGTACCTCGCATACAAGGAATAATTACATGCCATACTCTTTGAAATGAGTTGGCTCCATCAACAGTAGCGGCATCTTCAAGTTCAGCAGGAATGCCTTGTAAGCCGGCTATGTACAAAATGAGATGAAACCCCAGATATTTCCAAAGAATAACTACTAAAACCGCATTAAATGCAACTGCAGGATCTCCCAGCAATCCTATTTCGATTTTTTGTCCTGTAATGAATTGAAGTATAACGGTAGGTAATCCGAATTGCGGATAATAAATGAATCTCCAAATGATCCCTACTACTATTTCAGCGATGATATACGGAAAAAAGAAAATGCCTCTGAAAAAAAGTTCTTTTTTGGACCGTTTTCGGCCGATCAGCAGTGCAAGAAAAAAAGCTAACGGCAATTGAATAAGAAGAGAAGCACATACTACCTTTACGTTATTTTTGATCGCCGTATGAAAAACAGGATGTTGGAATATGTGAATAAAATTCCCCATTCCCTGAAATGATCGCAGTGGCCCCATTCCATTCCATTCATAAAGAGAATAATATGCAGCCTGAATCACCGGGATTACCACAAAGACAGTAAATAATAAAAATGACGGCATCAATAAAACCGCCGCCTGTATGTCGGATCTTTTCATTTCTCCATAACATCCTTCCTCATCAAGCCGGCAGGGCTATGTAGTAGTCCCGCCGGCTTTTTCCACAATTCATTTTTTTGATCGTTCTTTTTGCCAGGAGTCATCTATCATCGCAGCACACTGGAGAGGATTGAGTTTTCCTGCCAACAACCCTACAACTGCATCTTTTACAGCCTCGCCTACCGCCGGCGGCAAATACTGATCATAATACAATTGATAGTAGCTGGCATTAGCAACGGCTTGAGCAATTGCTAAACCGTTTTTGTTCCCTTGGAGAGCTATGTCTGCACCTTTTACCACTGGAACAATACCTTCAATCGCATGGAGTTTCTGGTTATTTTCCGTTTTGAGGAAGAATTTAAGAAATTCCAATGCCTCCGGAGGAGCGTTCTTCCCAATGACGTACCCGTTCCCTCCTCCCATGACATCTGTCAATTTCCCTTGCCCCCCGCTTACGGCAGGGAAAGGCGCCCACGCTAATGCATCGCCGATACCTTTACCACTGGTTGAATTTGCCGCTTGCGTCGCAGGTGCCCATTGCCCCATCAGTTCTAGTGCAGCCTGTCCGTTTCCCATCACTGCAGCCTCATTGTCATAGGTGGCCCCTAAAAAGCCAGTCTGGAAAGGATCGAGTTTATTTAGCTGCAAGAGCAAATCTCCGGCCTTGACGAATGGTTCGTCCTTAAAAGAACCTTTCCCACTGTATGCTTTGTCAAAAGCATCTTTTCCACCCACTCGCATAGCGAGGTACACCCACCAGAAATGTGCAGGCCAACGATCCCCTGCTCCAAGAGCAATAGGCACATAGCCGGCAGCCTTTATTTTGGGAACAGCTGCAAGGAGTTCATCCCATGTTTTTGGAATTGAAATCCCCACTTTGCTGAGAATCTCGGTGTTATACCAGATGCCCACTGCTCCCATGTCATAAGGTGCGCCATAGAATTTGCCTTCGTATCCATATACTTCCAAGGCGCCTTTCCCGATTACCGGGGCCAATTCATTTTGCACAAAGCCGGTGATATCTTTAAGCATTCCAGCTTTTGCATATTCTACCATGACTCCACCGCCCCAGGAATGGAAAATATCCGGAGGAGTCCCCGCTTGAACAGCTACTTGGACTTTCTGTTTAAATGCTTCATTTTCCAGCATGACCAGATCAATTTTTATGGCGGGGTATTGTTTCTGGAATTCTGCAATGACGTCCCGACGGAAATTTTCCCGCGGATCATCCGCCCCGCCTCCCCCTGAAAGAGCCCACCAACTGATGGTTACTTGTTTTGCTCCGCTGCTCTGAGCAGGTTTGGCCTGTTGACCTCCTGCCATCGCCATGCCTGTTACTACTGTCAACGCAGCAAATAAACAGATGAGTTTTATCAATCCTTTCATAGCTCTTACCTCCTCTTACGATTCAACCAATGGTTGAATTGAATGCTTTCTCGCAGATTTCTGAACCTGCGCCTCTGGTACATCCTACGAGTGTTTTATGGTTCCTTGCATAGGGCTAATGTCGAATTCTTGCATAGGTTATTTTACCTATACGATGGTGATCATCGTTCAAAGGACATTGCTTCGTATGCGCGTTATTTGGATGCATACTTCAACCACAGTATTGAAGTTATCAGCCTCGGATATAAGCGGGATCCTAAATCGCGACCGTCGCTAGAATCTACTTGATCCGTGGCCGCCCACTGGGCACTGCCGGTTCGCAACCAGCGGGCATGAACAGCATCTCGACGGGTCCGCTCGTCATCAATATGTAATATGGTTTCCACCACGTATTGGTTCAAAAAAATTTTTGAAAGCCAGGTGTTTTTGCTCGTGGAAGAGAGTTTCCAGCCTCCAGAAACCGCATCGAGGCAGGCACCTGGGACGAGTACTGTTTCCAAGTGTTTTTTAAGCACTTTGACGAAATTCCCGAATGGGCCGGTTTCCTGTACCATCCTCGGCGCTCCGCATAGATACGGATACACGAGGCCTTCTACAGCGGGGATTATTTTGGAGCGGTTGCCGCTTTCGAAAACCGCTGGGATATATCCTTCTTCTTTCAACATCCACGACTGAATCGTATGAGCAGTCCATTCTGCCATTTCTTGGGCACGTGAGGTGGCATCAGACGAATGTCCTTCATAGTGTTCGAAGAGTGCCGCCATACAGACAAACGTGGCCCAGCTTTTCACTCCGAGATAGAGGTTGTTTCTAGCCTGCCCAAGGCTTACATCCAGCGAATCATAGGTAGTGATTTCGGCTCCACCGGTACATCGGTCTGAGTCCACATCCATGATCCCATCTCCATTTTGATCCCGCTTTTGGAGAGAATCGAAACAGGCGAAGAATGTTTCTCGATGCTTTCTGTACCATCCTTCATCCTTTGTATGGTTAATATATAGGCAGGCAGATAAAAGCCAGTTTACTGTTTCTTCATAACTCATGTAGCTGAAGCATTCAGAAAGGTGGGGTAACTCGTAAACAGATGTGCCTACAGGAGAGAAACAATCTCCCACGCCCTGGTCATGGGCAAAGGCAAGTCCGTAAGCATCGATATACGAAGAACGATTTAAGAAAGATTCTAATTCATTTCGTAGTGTCCAAGGAGAGTAGCATAATTCAAAAAATGCCTGATCCACAGTAAGATCCAGTGTGTTCATCATCTGATACTCCCCCTCGTTTACTATAAACATCGGTTCCCCCGATTCCGCCAAAAGCAACTTCGTATTGGCACAGTAACTATGAGTGGCATGTGCAATCAGGAATTTTCTATCGTCTGAGAGAGGTGACATATCAAGTTCTGTATCTAAAGAGGCTGCCCGCGTTAAAGCAGTAGTCGCATTTTCTAAAGCACATGCCAATACATCTTCTAAGTCCCGGAACAGGCTCGAATGGTAGGCATACATTTTCTGACCTGCGGTCACTACCCCATCCTTATAGATTCCAATAGCGATAACGTATTCTTTTTTTTCTCCAGGTCCAACGGAAAATCGAAGAGCTCCTTCCGAAGCCAATCGACGCAGTGGACGATTGGCATCAAAGACCGCATCCACTACCCGCCAATCCATTACTTCATCCACATTTTCCAAAGGTAGTATGGCAAAGCCCCAATCTGTGCCGTGGGCAAAGCCCAGCAGCGTTCCATGGGTACTGTCAGAAATAGGACGGCGTATGCCTTGCATACCGAAGAGTCCCACTACCGTTTCCGTGCCTTCGCTGTTATCAAATGTCACGGTTACATACAATGCTGGACATAATCGAGCTCGGAGGAGTGCCGGATCGGCAATAGCGGGATTAGGAACTTCACCGAAAAAAGATGTTATTTTCATGGACACACAGCCGGCAGTCCAAGTTTCACCACTAAAGGATACCTCTCGGGTAAGTTCTTCCTCACCAAAATATGAGTGCTCCGATGATGAAAGCTGTGGACGAGCCGGAGCATCAGGATCTACATATGCTTCCACTCCACATCCTACCTTAACGTTTGGACAAAACGGAAAAAGCCGTGGGATTTCTCTGCCGTAGCGGTATCCGACAAAAATCCCCCGCCTCGGTGGTTGTACATTTCCTACCACCACCCCTGCCCCTCGGCCTATCCTCCCCAGTACAAAACATGCATACGCGCCCCAAATGCCGTGTAGAGAATAATAGTCTACCTCTTCAACGCGAACACCCATCCTAATCCTCCAGCCAACCTGAGATCAGGTGCTTTATACAGGGTATGTGAAAGAGGTCGGCTCTGCCTATCGGACATGAAACTGATTTGTATATCGGTCGTTTTACCTATAGAGATATTTTCGAATACCGCTGATATCTGAAAGGGTCTATCGGGTGCTGATTGGATGGTCGAAGGAGAAAATGGGTAGAGCTATAGTCGATTTTTATGGGTAACCCACTCTACTGCATACCGCCGCAAGTCCGCTGCTGAATCGAGATTTAGTTTTTCTTTCATGTGATCACGATAGGCATTGATAGTTTTCACTGATAGGTGCAGCATATTTGCGATTTCTGCGGCACCATAGCCTCGACCTATGAGCCTGAATACTTCAAACTCTCTATCCGAAAGCCGTTCTATGGGATCTCCTTCGTGATGGCCTCTTACGATTCCTGCCAGCATGCGTTCGCGCAATTGATCGCTCACTGCAACCCGCCCTTCCAGGACCGTCCGAGCCGCTTGTAACAGTCGGGAAGGCGGTTCATGCTTCATCACGTAGCCCATTGCTCCTGCCGCGATGGCCCGTTCCCCATAGAGGTTCTCCTCATGCATAGAAACCACAAGAACCTTAACTTGAGGATATTCGTTTTTAATAAACCGAACCAATTCAAGACCGTTTTTTTCCTGAAGAGATATATCCACAATCGCGAGGTCAGGAGTTTTTCTTCCTAATAATTCCAGAGCTTCGGGAATAGAGCCTGCTTCCCCCATAGCTTGTAAATGAAGTTCTTGTACCACAAGCATCACCAAGCCGTGGCGATACACAGGATGATCATCGACAACGATGAATGAAGGTTTCATTGACAAAGCCTTTACCTCGCTACTCTACAGGACACCAAGGTACCTTCATCTCTGGAGCGGATGCGCAATTCTCCACCGAGAACGCTTGCCCGATATTTCATAATTCTAAGACCCATTCCTTGCTTTCCTTTCGCCGTCATTCCGACTCCATCATCGGCTACTTCAATTTGTACTGCTTCCCGGTCCATTTTCAATGCCACCTCGATTTGGCGTGCCTGTGCATGGGTGATAGCATTGTTCAGGGCTTCTTGGATGATCCGATATAACTGTAATGCTGTATCGGACTTTTTCACGGAAAAGCCGGCGGTAATCTCAAGGCGGATGGGGACCTTGCAGCGGTGCTGAGCGGTTCGCACCAATTCTGTAACAGCTTCGACGAGCCCCTTGGCTTCTAGTTCGGCAGGATATAAACCTCTTGCAATACTTTTTGCCTGAGCGGCGGTTCGACTCGCTGCAGCAGCAATCATCGCTGCCGACTGAGCGGTTTCCGGTGTCTCGAGTCGGCGCAATTGCCCTTCTAGAAGAGCGGCCATGAGTCCGATTCCTGCTATATCTTGGCAGAGATCATCATGGATATCTCGGCCGATTCTGGCCATAATATCATTGGAAACATCGAGTAATTCTCGTTCCAGGGCGCTGCGACGTTCAATTTCTTTTCTGAGCCGTTCATTGGCAGTGGAAAGTTCCAAAGTTCGTAAACGAACTTCGTGCTCAAGCCGTTGCTCCCTGTCCCGTTCCGCAGCCATCAGAAGCGCACCTTTTATCGCACTGGATATCTGGTCGCGCAAAGCCTCAAAGACTCGCCGGTCTTCGCTGTCCGCTGTACAGATGAAATATCCCAACTGTTCTTTCTCAAAACGGAGTGGTTCACAAACATACGTTTTCCAGCGTTTAGGCAGTCCTCCGGGCAATAAATCAGCGGTTCGGAATCGTAAACCATACGGTGCCAGGATCCTTACCTCATCTTCTTCCGAAGCAAGCAGCAGCCGAGCCCATTGTGGAGTCGCTCCTTTTGATTCAAAGAGAGCGAGCCAACAGGCGGAAATGCCGAGAGCCCTGGTTCCTCGAGCAACCTGAGAAAGAATATCCGGGAGCGAAAAAGAAGCCACCAACGAGGCTTCAATTTCGTGTAATACAGCAGCCCTTCGTTCCACTGATCGACGAAGACTCGCTTGATATCGACTGATTCCGTCGGCAATGATCAAAAGAGCGCGGTCTTTCAACGAAGGGGATATATTTTGAGGTTTCAGCGCTGCCGGATTTTTCCCTCTGGAAAGAGCGCTGTTTACCTCCCGCGACAAAACCATCAGAGGATCTGTAGATGTACCTGTGCTTGAAATTTTCTTTTGTATCTCAAAAGAGTCAGTGAATACCGATCCCGGACAGCCGCATGACTCTCGTATGATAAAAGATACGCCCGGTGCAGTATCATGAGTATGTTTCAAATGAACACCTAGGGTTCTAGCGAGCAAACGGATCGCCTGTTGGCCTAACTCAAAGGTTCCTTGCCGTACCGTAGTTAAGGGAGGAATGCTGAAGCGGCTGTCTTCGGTATCATCAAAGCCGGTCACAGACACCTCTTCCGGAACAGAGACGCCCGCTTCTGCCAAGGCCCGAAGGGCTCCCATGGCCATGAGATCGTTTGCTGCAACTATCGCATCAAAGGGGCAGGATCCATCGAACCGGTGTTTAGTGGTTCCCCAAGCGTCTTCTTCCTGGAAATTGCAATATTCCACTTCTATGACTGCCTGCGAACCCAGAAGGTGAGTTAGCCGCTTTCGAAATTCGGTTTCTCTGGCAACCGACTCACTATGACCGGGAGGCCCTGCAAAAAACAGAAACCGCTGTCGATGATGAACCTCAACCAGATGATCTGCCACGGCGATCATTCCTCCCTTGTTATTGATAGACACACTTGGAATACCGGGTAGTTCAACTCCAATTGAAATGACAGGGAAATTTTTAAAGCGGCTTAGGAATTGGAGAAGCTCTTCTTGGCTCAAATAAGTCCCTATGACATTGGTCATAACCGCCAATGCCGAAACTCTGCATTTTGCGGCTACATCAAACGCTATATTATCTAGAGCTTCGTAACCTACTGGACTTCGCACCCGTTGACCGCCAAAGAAGACTATAGAAGCTCCTATATGCCGAGCTTCTTCCGCTGCTCCATTCCATACCGCATGTTGATAGGGCTCGTCGAGTCGCGCGGCAAGAAAGCCTATTGTCAACGGCTTCATACCAAGCATGGTACCACAAGGGTTCAATTTTGGGTACACCTTATATGCAGCTATTTGTAAAAGGGAGGTATGCACTCATGGCGGCAATGAGGTAGAATCGAAAAAAATGTGATATGATGATAAAAGTATGAAACAACGTTTTCGTTTTTTGTGGACAGGCGTTTTCCTATCGGTTGTGGTAAATGCCTTCGGGTTTCAGCTGGAAAGCATCGATGTAGGGGGAGGAGTTTTTTTTCAGGGGAAATACGAGGAACCTTCCGCGCAGACGAGCTCTGCGGTGAATCCCATCATGATTAATTATGTCGGTATTGCATTTCCTTTCCGCATCAATCCGGTTCTGTATTTCCCGCCGAGCTTGAGCATTACAGGGACGCATTTTCTTCATACAGGAAGCCGTGCTGTTCCCGCAGCCATTGAGGATCCGAATACGTTATGGGTGCTGCACATGATCGTGGATGTGCCGCTCGGTTTTTCTTTTCAATTCAATCCCGAACTTTCACTTTCTGTAGAAGCAGGGGTAGCTTTTTTTCTCAGATTCCCTCTCTGGGCATACGATCAAGGCGAAGCTGTCCGTCTTTCCATGTATGAGTATCTTTTCGGCAATGCGCGTTTTCTCTATCCCGAAACAGGAATCATATTCACCTGGAAGTTCGCCGAAAGCTTTGCGATACAATTCAGGGGAAAAGTTTTCTATCCCCTTTTTCACGCCTGGGATGGGGAAAATTTACCGTTTTACGATCAACTGATCTGGACCGCAGGTGTTGGTCTTCAGGTATTCATTCAGGAAAAAAACTGACAATCTTCAAAATTCGAGCAGTTCGTAAGTATGATGCTAGTCTTTTTTAGATTTTTTCGCATCGGTCGAATAAAATAGACAATAAAGTATGTTAATATAGTTATAGTCTATAAATGTCCTATTTCGAGAAAAAATATCGTCTTGTATCCTTTTTTTATCGCATAAGATACTATACTAGGACAGGAGTTTCTTATATATTAACATCAGAATTCGTTAGCAGCCAAATGCGGCAGCACTCTGGGAAACTGAAGGCTGCTAACAGATTCATATGGGGAAGGTAGTTTATGGTGTTTGCTTGTTTTATCATTGAAATTGCAGGGTTCTTGTTTACGGTACTAGGCGTTTCCAGAACGAATCTCATAGAACTTTCCATCGGACTGGTATTCCTTGGGTTCGCTTCTTTCCTGTTTTTCAGAAACGGAGAGAAGGGTATGCCAAAGCTTTTCCTGAAACACGGGTCGTGTTTGCAGGTAAAATAGGTACGTATGCGGACTCCGCATATTTATAATATATAGGCCGTTTCAAGAGGAATGGCCGAGGAAGAGCGAAACCATTTACGTTCCTTCTAAGCCATAGAAAGCCGGTTGCAAAAACCGGCTTTCTCAATTAATCAGGGCAAGATAGGTTATCAATTTTTCGACGTGGTATTCGGATTGTGCCTCTGCCTTGAACAGCAGCTCGAGGCGGGCATAGAATTCGTTGCCGAGCGATACCATCTCTGCTCTGTTCATCTTGCCTATGCTGCTTATGAGAGAGAACACGAAGAGCCACCAGAGGAGTTCTTCGAAACCTTCTTTGTTATACCAGCGAATTCCTGCATAACGATTTTCTCCAATGAAATCCAGGATATCGTTATTGGTAAACAGCGATGCAAGGTGTGTTCGGATGGGAAGGGTTTGTTCAAATGCGATGCCGAGAGCTTCGACCGTTCTCTGTGCTCTGTGAGCAGGAAATCCCATTTCGGCCAATACGTATGCGAATTTTTTCCCGAGCAGCCATTCGCGAAGGAGGCTTTGTGTTCTGCTTCCGTGTTTGTTTCCTTCGATGATTTCTCCTAAGTGTCTGAGCAGTGCCCATCCGCACAGCACGGGAAGTGTTTCGGGGAAATCGGCGAATCCCTGCATGATATATGATGAGAACAGAGGTTCGGATCCTTCATTGCTGTGTTTTGAATTTTTCAGCATCAGGATATCCGAGATACAGTCGATATCTCGGCTGATCGATGCCACTATTCCCTCAGGACTCCCTTCCCCCTTGCTGAAAGCCTTTGCACTTTTATAGAAATTCTTCATTGCCTTGAGGATGCGTTTTTTGCGAGTCACGTTTAGAGCAGATTTTTTTTCGAAATCCCTACACATTCCTGAAATGGTCTCGCTGTTTATCGCTTCTTTGAACGCCTCGAGTACAGGTTTTAGGAATATTTCTTTGAGCGATTCGTCCAAGTCGCGGGTGCCCCTTCCTCCTAGCTCCGCATGGAGCAATCGGTAGTGATGCTGTTCGTTGTCCCTCACCTCGCGGATGTTCAGAAAAATCTGGCATTGGTAGGCTGCAAGTTCGAAATAAAGACCGTTTTGGGATATTTCTTTACTCGCTCTGAGGTAGTAAAAACCGCTTATAAATTCGTGAAGGACACAGTAACAATCTTCGTCGCACACAAGCCCTATACCCTGCGCAAGGTCAGATGTTACGATTTGTTTTTCGCCCGAGTCGTTTTTCGTCAGAAACGGCACGGATGTATGTATCCACCCTTTAGCGGCGTGCAACGAGTTGTTGTACACGACGAGGACGGATTCGGAATCGCTTCTGTTCAGATATGCGAATACATGTTCGTTCACCGCACCATGATGATTGAAAACATCGAAAAAAAGAAAATTTTTAACCTCTGCGAACAGATACCGCTTTTTCATGAGCGGGAAAATTTCTTTATAATGCCTGTCTATGAGCGATTGGTTCGGCTGTTCGTTCCAATACGCTTTTCTGTATTCCATGCCGTATTTTTCCTTGAAACCTTCTATCTGGCCGTGGCCGAACATGGGCAGTCCAGGCATAGTCACCATCATGGTGCAGATTCCAAAATACTTATCGCCTGTGCCGAACTGATCGATCGCAGTTTCTTCGTCCGGATTGTTCATGAAGTTCACGAATCGTTTCAGTATCTCCGGATCGAACTCGAGCGTATTGCGTATCGCTTTCCGATATTTTTCGTTCTCTTCGTTTTTCAGCATATTCATGAATGCGCTGTTGTACACTCTATGCATTCCCAGCGTTCTGACAAAATATCCTTCCATGAGCCAGAAAGCCTCTGCCAGAAGGAGAGTGTCCGGTGCCTCCTCGGCGATTCTGTCCACCACCTCACGCCAGAATTCCTGAGGCATGCAGCGGTTGAAGTCATCGCGTTGCATGCCATGTTCGGCTCTCGAAGGTATATCGCCGCCTGTACCCGGTTCTGGGAACCAGAGGCGCTGAAAATGTTTTTTCGTAAGAGTCATGGCTGCATCGAATCGGATGATGGGAAACGTTTTTGCTACATGGATGATGGTATTCATGACCGCTTCCCGCACTTCGGGAAGCAGAAAGTTGAGTTGAGCCGTATCGTTCCACGGCATATGGGTACCGTCGTTGCCGTGATATATGTAGCGTGCATCCCCCGTCCAAAAATCCGTTCGTTTGAATACTACCGCAGCATCGGAGCGGTTATAATAGTGATCTTCGATCTGGATTCCTACACGACTGTCATGCGAAAGGTTTTCGCCTTCAAACGTATAGCTCGGGAAGGGGGGGGCCTTCGTCTGAATGAACCAGTCCGGATGCTCGATGACCCATTTCGATTCGACGCCAGTATGATTTGGGACCATATCGCTCGCCAGCCTTATTCCGCGGAGCCAGCAACGGTTTTTCAGGTGTATGAGCGCCTCCCACCCTCCGAGTTCTTGTGCTATTTCATAATCGTAGAGGGAGTATGCGGAAGCCTCGGCTTCCGGATTACCACAGAGCTGCTTGATTCTCCGTGAAGCAGGACTGCGTTGCCATATACCTATAAGCCAGAGCCCTGTAAACCCTTGATCCGCGAGCATATCCAGCTCTTGATCCGGAATCTGATCGAGGCGGGATACATGAAAACCGTATTTTTTAGACAGTTGATCGAGCCATACAAGGGTACTTTTCGCAATGAGTACCAACTTCGGCATCCATTCTCTGTCCTGGCTGAACCTTTCGTATTCCTCCATGTCGTGAGCCTTGTATTCGAATACCTTTGTCGGTCCCGGACCAAGGAAAAAGGGTTTTTCTTCCTCTTTCATGAAGTCGAGGCTGGATAAAAGCCTGAACAGATAGGTGCCGAGAAGCATTCCCCAGCGCTCGCGGATATACCCGATCTGTCCTGCAAGAGAATCGGGGAATGCCAATGCAGGACTCCGCAGGAGCGTTATCAGATCCTGATTGTGGGGTCCAAAAGGGGGCAGAGTTTTAAAGTATGTTTGAATTTCTTCTATAATGTGTCGATACTGCGTGTGCTCTGCGAGGTATGCATCATCGAATAATTCCTTATACGGAGCGAATGCAGGATTCGCGTTTTCGCACCAGAGCATGATCATTTCTTCCAAAATCAGTTCGCGGTTGGGTACACCGTTTGTCGATGCTCTGAGGTAAGTTTCCACGCTCACTTGTCCCTTGTATACTGCAAGAGGAGGAAACAGCGTGCAGAACTCGACAAAGGTTTTTTGAAGATTCTGCTCCCCTACCTTGGAAGATAAGGTTTCGAGAGCGTTTGATAGCAGGCCTCGACCATTTTGTTCTAGGTAGATATCGATGACATGATGGAGAATCTCGTCGATAAGGCCCATTGCATTGATGGCACCTGCGCGTACTGCCTTCTCCGGATGCTGAGCGAGATCCCGTTTCCGGTTCATTTTTTCCGCAAGCACGCGCGATGCATGGAAGTTCGGAAGAATCGCGTTTCCGGTACTGCTGAAAATCAACTCGTCGAAAGCGTAGGAATCTCTCGCTTCCTTTGATATATGAAATTCTTTGGTTGCCGAAGTACGGGGAAACGAAGAACGATTTTTCTCCAAGGCTCTGAGGATGATGTGCAATCCCTTGCTATGGTTTGGCACTGAAATCTCCTTCAAAACTGAGGAAGCTGGTTCCGTCCTCTTTTTTCGATCATATCCTTAAGTTTCGCATTAAACTCTTTTTTTTCGAAGAGAGACTCGATCGAAATCGGCAGCCTGTAGGACCAATTGGCATCCGAAAGTGTTCCCGGGACATTGATTCTTTCTTCATTCGGCTCAGGCGCGCACAGAGAACCATCCATAGCGAAAATTTCCTGTATCTGAAAGATACAAAGGGCAGAGGAGGTTTCAAGGGTTTTGCCGATCACTTTTTGCGCAACCTCCGGGGTGTATGTATTTGGACAGGGGTCTCGGAAACCAAGGCTTTTCCAGAAGTTTTGGATGTCTTTTTCCTCGCTCCACCAACCGCGCATGGTACTCGTATCGTGCACGGATAACGTGCATACGGACAGCAGAGGATACTTTTTCAAGGGGATGTACGGAGCTTGTTCCTTGGAGTAGTCCCTTGTCCAGCGCGATATTTTGAGGCTGAATATTTGCAGCTCCTTGAGAACCTTCGGAACGCAGGGAGGAACCGCACCGAGATCTTCCGCGCACATGAGCATATCGGTTTCCTTTTGCATGAATGAAAGGAGTTTTCTGCCTTGAGCTTCCCATGACTTCAGTGCCTTTGCGGAGTGTTTGCGGTATAACATTTCGAGTTTTTCTTTTTCTTCCTGAAACAGAGATTTGTACGCTTTCGTTGTTCTCGAATTCCAGGTGAGGTAAAATTGGTCTTTTTCCACCTCCAGAAGCGTCCTATTCCTAAACCAATAGAGAAGTGCTTCTTTTTTTTCGTGGTTGCATTGCAGATTCAGAATATCCCGTTCTCCCTGTATCGCCGGTTTGAACAGGAAAAGCTCCTCATTGCCGATACGGTCGAAACAGGTTGCAATTATCGGTTCAGCTTCCTCTTTCAGCGATTCGTACAGTTCGCCCAAGCTTATATGCGGTTTCGAGAGCCATGCTATGCGGCCTGCATCGAAGCCAGCTTGCGAAAGTTCTGTACGAGTGATCGGGAAATCGGGGGTGAAGTATCCAAGATTTCCAGATACATGTTTTTCCTCTATGCTCCAAATGCGGAAGAAACCGAGCACATGGTCTATACGGTAAGCATGATAAAATTTATCCGCCTGCCTGAGGCGTTGTTTCCAAAAGCTGTAATCGTTTTTTTCAAGTGTGTCCCACTCATATATGGGAAATCCCCAGTTCTGGCCGAGATCGGAAAACATATCCGGCGGAGCTCCTGCGCGTTTATCCAGATTGAAAAACTCTCTATGCTGCCAGACATCCGCGCTGTCTTCATTCATGAGAATGGGCAAATCTCCTTTGAGGGCTATGCCCTCAGCGGCGAGATAGGCTGCTGCTCTGCGAAGTTGAAGTTCCAGGTGGTATTGAATCCATGCATAGAAGCGGGTATCTTCGTGGATGTTCCAGAATGCCTCGATTTCCTCGTCGGTCGGGTTTTTATACGATGAAAAATCCATCCAGGAAGCCTGCTTGTGCATGCTCTTCAGCAGAGAATAAGAAGCATACGGTACGATCCACAGATTCTCTTCGATCCAAGAAAGGAATAGAGGATCGGATACGATAGCAGTCTTGTGCTTTTCGAAGAGCGCACGGAGTATCTTTTTCTTTTCATTTAGAACCTGGTAGTACTGAACCCTTGGAGAGGAATCGAACCGGATTCTCAGAGTTTCGATGCTGTCTAAGAACTCTTCGGCACCGGGAAGAGTCTGCAGGCGGATATATATGGGATTCAGAGCAAAGGCGCTCAATGCACTGTAAGGCGAACTCGTTTCCCCTGTGTCGTTCACAGGCAGTATCTGTATCAGCTCCATGCCGATGCTTCGGCACCAATCGCCTAAACGTTCGAGGTCGAGGAATTCGCCGATGCCGCAGCTTTCAGCAGTTCTCAGAGCGGACACCGGTACAGCGATCCCTGTCAGATAATGGTTTGGCCTTGTGTATTTCATCGGTATCCTCGCGTGTCAAACTGGGATTCTATCAGCTTGTACCGGTTATTTCATTGATTCTGTCTCTGAGCCTTGCAGCCTCTTCGTAATTTTCCTCTTCAACCGCTTTGGCGAGCTCTGCCTGGAGTTTTTCGATTTCCACATCCAGAGAAGCGGACTCTTGTGCAGCAGGGTTTTCGTTTATGAGTTCTATCGGTATGCTTGCCTCGTCGATGACCGATTCCGCGATATATATCGGACATTTGATCCTGACAGCGAGCGCTATGGCATCAGAAGGCCTTGCGTCTATGTTTTGTTCCCGGCCGTTGAATACGATTGCAAGCTGAGCATAGAATGTGCCGTCTTTTAGATCGGTAATTTCCACGCGTTCGAGGATTACGCCGAGATGCTGAAGTATTGAGATGAGGAGGTCGTGTGTGAGCGGCCTGGGCATGGGGACCTTGCCTAGACCGATGAGAATGGATTGTGTTTCGAGCTGGGCGATGAATATGGGCACTGCAACTTTCATCTCTTTGGGGCGTACGAGTACTGCGTTGCCCTGATCCGTGCGTGCAACTGTCCATACTTCCGCTTCGACAAGCATTGAACCACCTTTCTTTAAGTATACGAATAATACCGGAATTTTTCAATTTCAACAATGAGTGATTGCGATTCGATCCTGCGAACCCCATGGGCACCTCTAAAAACTCTTTATTTTTCGCATGTGAGAACTAATTCCTTATGTAATAAGCGATTAGGTGCCCGATAGGGGAGCCAACCGAAGCTTACTAGAGGTTCCTCTATGGTATTTCTATCGTAATGTCGCCGTATGCATAGGTTTGACATGCGAGCCTGACATGTTCCGGGTTTCCCATGGCTGCGAGCCGGATCCGTTCTCGTGCATTTATCCCGTTTATGTGGTTATGGCCTTCGCGGATGAGGATGTGGCATGTGCCGCACTGGCTCTTTCCTCCGCATTCATGGGGAATGGATACACCATTCTGCAGCAGTGTATTGAGCACCGATACTGCTGGATTCACCTCCATGCTGAACCCTGTGTTCATGACATTCAACTTTGCCACAACGTCTCCTGGATATATGAGACTCCGTTTACGAACAGACGCAATCCCATGGCTTCGGTTACAGGTTCTCTTGTCCACCGAGGGTGATGTTCAGGGAATATGAATGCTTCCGGATGAGGCATGAGTCCGAGAATTCTGCCTGTTTGATCCGTTATGCCTGCTATGCCGTCTACTGAACCGTTGGGGTTTTCTCCTTTGTACGTAAGCGCGATGAGATTCTTTCTTTTCAAGGAAATGAGAATATCTTCGGATGCGGGGATGAATCTCCCTTCTCCGTGTCTGATCGGAAGCTCCATTTCCGGCAGGCCCTTCGTCCATACACAGGGGCTGTTTCTGCTGAAAGCAACTTTTACCCACCTGTTCTGGAACAGGCCGGAAGTATTGTGAACGAGAGACACCTCTTGTTCCCATGTTCCTCCGATATTCGGGAGGAATCCCATTTTTACCAGGACTTGAAATCCGTTGCAGATTCCGATAATGAGTTTGCCCTCGAAAACAAAGCAGTCCAATTCTTCTTTCAAATGGCTTTTACAGAGATGCGATAGGACCCTGCCAGAACCCATGTGGTCTCCGAAGGAAAAACCGCCGGGAAAGGCGAGTACCTGATAGCCGCGGATGAGGGATGGCTGATCGATAATGTCCTGTATATGTACCCGAACAGCCTCCGAACCGGCGCGGATAAAGGCTTCCTGCAGTTCAGCATCAGCATTGATGCCATACCCTGTAATGATGCATGTTTTGACGTTCACCTTATCCTCCGAATGAGAGGAAAGCTTTTTCTATGGCTCCAAGCGAGACTCTGCACAGAGAATGACCGTTATGGAAAAATTCCAAGGACTTCGCTTTCTGAACCGTTCCGATATGCCGGACAGGCAGATCCGCACATGCTGATTCGAATATCTGCTGATGTTCTTTCCTTATGCTCACAATGAATCGGGACGGAGTTTCCGAAAACAGCAATTCCACCGGAGAGAGAGGTTCGCTCGTCGCCACTTTTCCTAGATCTATATCCGCGCCGAGCATTCCGCCGAGACAGCATTCGCATGTAGCTATGCCGAGCCCGCCGTCCGAGAGATCGTGGCAAGATGCCACATAGCCCATGTGTATCGCTGCATGGAGAGCGGTGTATACGCGTTTCGCTTGTTCCGTCTGTACCCTAGGGCAGGAGCCTGAAGCTCGGCCGAATACCTTTTCAAAGGAGGAACCGACGAGTTCCCTCCTCGTTTCTCCGATGATGTATATGCCGTCGCCTGGGTGTTTAAAATCCGTGCTCATGGCTTTTCTGCAGTCTTCGATTAGTCCCATACAGGAGACCAAGAGCGTCGGTCGTACGGATACTTTTCTACCGCCGATCCGGGCATCGTTTTTCATAGAGTCTTTTCCGGATATCAGAGGTATGCCGTACGACGTGCAGGCATCGTGAAGCCCTTTGCAAGCCCTCACGAGTTGCGCGAGCTTGTAGGTACCGTCCGGGGTGTTTTCCGACTGAACCGGATCGGGCCAGCAGAAGTTGTCCAGGGCTGCAACGAATTCGGGGTCCCCTCCGAGCGCTATGTGCGCCCTGTAAGCTTCATCCACTGCGCACATAGCCATGTGATACGTATCTGTATCGCCGTACCTCGGGCATATTCCGTGTGTAACGGTTATTCCTTTCTGCGAAGAAGCGAGGGGGCGTAGCACCGCCCCGTCTGAAGGGGCGTTAGATTTTACACCTACAAAGGGTTTGATGATGGACTGAGCCTGAACTTCGTGATCGTACTGCCGCACGAAGCTTTCTTTGGAGGCGATGGTAGGATCGGCAAGAAGTTTGAGCAGGGCATCTTTGAGGTCCATAGTTTCTTCCGGAACTTCAGCGGTGTAGCACTGCGGAATCCATTCGGCTTTCAGCTTCATCACGGGCAACCCCCGATGAAGGAAGTTCAGAGAAAGACATACCACCATATCGGATCCGTGGAACACCTCTATGAAGCCGGAATCCGTGAACTCGCCTACAACGGTCGCCTCGACATTTCTTTTTTTTGCGAGCGCTAGAAATTCCCCGATATTCGCATCTGCAACCGAAAGGCTCATGCGTTCCTGGGATTCCGAAAGAAATATTTCCCATGGTGCCAACCCCTGATATTTTACTGGACAGAGGTGGAGGTATATTCTGATGCCGCCCGATGCTTCAGCCATCTCGCCAAGAGAGGAGGAAAGCCCCCCTGCGCCGTTATCGGTTATGCCTTTGTATAAGCCCATATCCCGAGCTTCGAGGAGAAAATCTAGCATTTTTTTCTGCGTTATGGGATCTCCTATTTGTACCGCGGAGGTAGGAGAAACATCGTCGAGCACGAGGGAAGAAAATGTGGCTCCGTGTATTCCGTCCTTGCCAATTCTCCCGCCGATCATGACGGCCTTATCGCCCGGATCTATGTGTTTTATGACGGATTCTTCGCCGCATATCCTTGCAGGAATGATTCCGCCTGTTCCGCAGAACACGAGCGGTTTACCTATATAGGTTTCGTCGAATAGGATAGCGCCGGCTACGGTGGGTATCCCCGATTGATTCCCTCCGTCGATAATCCCGTGGTGCACTCCGCGCATAACCTGTCTGGGGTGAAGGAGTCCTTGTGGTATGCTTTCCGAAGGTGTGTCGGGTTCTCCGAAACAGAGTACATTCGTGTTGAAAATCGGTTTTGCTCCCTTTCCTGTTCCCATGATGTCCCTGTTCACTCCTACGATGCCCGTAATCGCTCCTCCGTACGGATCGAGTGCGGAAGGGGAATTGTGGGTTTCCACTTTGAAGCAGACGAAATGTTCACCGTCGAAGTCTATGACACCGGAATTGTCGTGAAACACCGATTTGAGAAAGGGTTTATTGCATGCTGTGTTTTTTGTCGTGTTCTTGATATAGGTGGAAAACAGCGAATGGATCGATTCATGGTTTGCGCCTTCGCAGTACTCGATATCGGCCTGGAATATCTTGTGTTTACAGTGTTCGGACCAGGTCTGAGCTATCATTTCGAGCTCCACATCCGTCGCTGCTTCTGCGATTCCTCTCCGCTTTCGTTCCACTTGTACGGCTTTATCGGAAAAATATGTTTTTACAGCGAGCATTTCTTCGAGAGAAAGCGCGAGGAGTCGCTCTTTCGATAGCGCGAGGAGATCTTCTTCGTTCATGATAGACAGGTCGAAGAGCTTCACATCCGTCGGGCTGGGAGGAACCGCATGAGGATAGATCGACGGGAACCGCGAACCTTCTTCCCATGCTTTTTTTGTAATGCAGAGTGCCCGTTGTATGAGAGGATTGTACAAGTTGTTTTTCACGGATTCTATAGTGTCCTGCGAGATGTGCGGGCACGTGAGTATGTAAAGCTGAGCAGTCTGTACTATCGCATGCTCTTCGAGCCTTTGTCCTAATGCTCTTTCTATGGCTTCTCGTGCGGTAATCGCAACAGGGTCGGTGACTCCCGGTTTATAGGTTATTTCGATGCTGCAGTCCCATGAGAGGATATGGTGCAAGGAAGACGAATCAATGTAGACATCTTGCACTACAGGGTCGGCAAAGAGCTCTGCTGCGAGCTCGTCGGAAAGATCAGGGATGTGTTCGGTCAAAAACACGTCTGCTATCATGAGCGTATTAAGATGCAACGCACTACCAGTGTTCAAACTGTTGAGCGTTTTGAATGCTCTTCCGTCGAGATCCGAATGTTTATACACTACTTCGATACGCATTGATATGCCGGATGGTATCAGAAAAAGACGAGCAAGGGCAAGAGAATTGTCCAGAATGAGTATGGGAAACACCTGTAGGCCAATAAAGTTTACACGATCAGTTGATGGAACGCTGCAGGATCCACGAATCGAGAGTTTCCTGAATGCTTTCTAGAGGAGCCTGCGATGAGATCTGCTTATAGAGCCAGGGCTTTATCACCTCATCCTTCAAGTTTTGCCAGTTGCGGGAAACCTGAGAAGGGAATTTGAGATATTTTGCAGGGGGAATATGGCCCACGAATATAGGATACGCCTTCGGGAATACGCGTTCGTTCACTTCCACGAGTGTGGAAAAACCACGTGCAAATCCGAACGTGCGCACCCGTTTTTGTGCACTCGCTTCCAACAGATATTTCTGATTTTCCTGATCGAAGAGCCACTGCAGGAAAATTTCTCCTGCCTGCGGGTTTTTCGCCCGTTTCGGAATTCCGGCATATAGCACATCGTCCAATACCGGTATCTGATCGTTTTTTGAAATCCACCGAAAATCCAGCGAATACCGTTTTTCTTCCGGCAGTTCGAAATATTTCTTGGAGTTGGTATATGAAAATAGTATTCTGTTGTTCAGTAACAATTTATACGGAGGATCATAGAGGTACTTTTCGTTGAATACATCTTCTTTTGCAGGCCCGCCGTTGGCTTCCTGAAGCCATGTTCGCAGCAACAACACTGTGTCTTCCAGTTTCTTCGCGTCCCAGATCAGTTTTTCGTTCGGACTCGCACGAAACTGAACATCCGAGAGCTGAGCAAACAAATAGAGAAATTCTGTGTTCCAACGCGGAGAAAACCCTATGGCTTTGTATCGATCTTTTTCCATCTGATTGAATTTTGCTCCTGCATCCTTCAATATTTCGATCGGTATGATCACTCCTCCTTCAGGATTGTCCGGATTGTCCTTTCTGAACATGATCGCCGGCAAGTTAAACGATACAGGGATGAGTACCCGCCTCTCCTGATATTTCCCGAGTTTGAGTATATCTGGGTAAAATAATTCTTCATGAATCTTTTTTTCTTTCAGGAGACCTTCGAGGGATCGGAAATGTTTGATGGACCGGGAGTTTGTAAGCCATTTTCCGATCACTAGATCCGGATGGTTCTGTTTCTCGTCGAGTTCGCGGGCTGGATTTTGCGAATATATAATTTCGATGCGGAAGTTTTTCTGCTTCGCATTGAATACTTCGGCATATGCGGCGATTTCTGGCTGATCTGTCCACATCAGAGCTTCTTTCGACTGGCATGATGTGAGTATCATGCTGAGTATGCACGCAAATGGCAGGACGTATTTCATAGGTGTAAACTCTAAGTGAGAGATTCCCGGTTGTCAATCCTGCATGCCGGGTACTACAATGATCAGCATGGTCCGAACTATGTATTTGTACAGTAGCTATCTGACGGAAAAATACGGAGCAAAGGCGTACAGAGTGAGCATAGATGCCGGTTTTTCGTGTCCGAATCGGAACTCCAGAGAACAAGGAGGCTGCATATATTGCGACGCATCCGGTTCGCGTGCACCTTATTTGGGCGATATTGAAGGTGTGGGAGAACAACTGCTTCGGGCTGTGGCTTTTTTGAGAAAGCGTTATAAGGCCGAGGTATTTCTCCTCTATTTTCAAGCGTATACCGGAACCTATGCCCCGCCGGATCGATTGCGAAGACTTTACGATCATTGCCTCGGGCTTGTCGAATGCAGGGAATTGATAGTGTCCACAAGACCGGATTGCCTGGACGAAGAAAAAGCGGACCTCCTCGCTTCGTATAAAAAGGATGAATTTGATGTCTGGGTGGAGCTCGGACTCCAGTCGGCACATGAACAAACCCTCTTGAGAATCAAGCGCGGTCATTCGGTCGCCCAATTCGAAGAGGCGTTTCGCATACTCAGAAACCGCGGGATCAAGATCGCCGTACATGTGATATTCGGACTTCCTGGGGAAGGAATGAAAGAGATACTGGAAACAGTGTCGTTTATTGCACAACTGAAGCCCGACGGCATAAAAATACACAATCTGCACGTGCCATACAGCTCGGCTCTGTTCGGGGAATTGGAATGCGGCGAACTGACAATCCCCTGCGAACAACGGCATAGAGACTATGTCATCGCGGCCCTGGAACGTCTGCCTGAACAAACGATTATCATGAGGCTTCTTTGCGACACGCCGAAAGCACGGTTGGCTGTTCCGAACCATTGGTACAATAAGGCACTGTTTTACGCTGATGTGAAAAAAACAATGGAAGCACGGGGAACCTGGCAGGGAAGATTGAAATCCGAGGTACACAGCATTGCAAAGCTGGAATGATAGGGGTTAGAGTATAGAATCATGATGTTGAAAGAGAACGATATTTTCACGCTCGTAGCACGGATAGGCGATCATTACAGATCGAATATCAATAACCGTCATATCAGGAAGGCTATTCTCGCCATGCGCCTGGATAAAACGACGTGGGAACATATAGACGACCTCACCGAAAAACAGGATATGTACAAATTCCAGGGTTATCAGTTCGATGAGTTGTATGATCAGATCCTCGCAATGGGGCGGTTTGTATCCCATGCTCGAAGGGAGATGCTCCCCAACATGAGAGTGCTTTTAAGCGGAAGTTCGGACGCCGGGCTTTCGAAACGCTCCTTCGGCTCAGAAAATGAGAAAGTGCTCAGGGATATGGCGATCAACAATTTTCGCGCGAATCTCGGGGTGCTTGGCGATTTGGTGAATGAACTTTACATGAAAACGGTGGAGTTTGATAAAAAATTGAATCCCCACCGTCCCGTGTATATGACGATTCCGGAGTTGAAAGAGCTGGGCTCCTATCTCGTCTGATCGGCGAGCCTATCTGCTACGGTAAAAATGGTGTCGTAGAGAGCCGGCAGGTCCTTAGCATCCACACTGGAAAAAGCGACCCGCAGATATTTATCCTGGATTGAAATGGTGCCTATGCCCTCTTTCTGCAGCAATTCCTGACGCAGTTTTTCCGCGCTTCCCTTTTCGAGGAGAAAACTCATGAAATATCCGGAGTTGAATGGAAGTGCCTTCAGGGAGAAACCGTGTTTTCTCTTCGCAAGAATATCTTTCACGATGAAGTAACGAGTTTTAAGGTCCTGGAAGAATTCCGTCTTTTCCTGTGCATAGGTCGGGCTCTGCATAGCTTTCAGCAACAGGTTTTGCGCAACGGTCGAACAGCTCGCCCTCGCC
>CAZWAS010000003.1:57635-63923 GCA_964631915.1 uncultured Spirochaetales bacterium
TCCTGCGTAAGCCCTTTGGATCCGAACGTTATGAATCCTGCCCTGAATCCCCATACATAATCTTCCTTTGTCGGGCCGTCGACTTTTGCTGCAAGGATATTCTCGTGAAGTTTGGACAGCGTTGCGAACAACGACTGAGTATAAGTGTTTTCTTCGTAAAACAGGCCGAAATATGCGTCGTCGGTTATGACGAGTATGTGGAGCCCTTCTTCTGCGAGTTCACGAATGGCCTGTATAAGCGCCTTTGCTTCGTCCTTGGTAGGCGAATAACCGGTAGGATTGTTGGGGAAATTTACCAGAAGTATGGCCTTCCTGTTCCTCGAATTCGCTTTCAATGCGCTTTTGAACCCGGGCACGTTGAGGCCGCCTTTTTCGTTGAAAAACGGAAACTGTGCGACTTTCGCTTTGTGTCTTCCTTCGAAAATGAGATCGTAATTCTCCCAGTACATATCGGGAACTACGACCGAGTCTTCAGGGTCGACAAAGAGGTCCGCAAGCTGAGCAATACCGTTTGTGAGGCCCGCTATAACTGTGGGCAAAGAAACATTGGCAGGATCCATATCGGGGTTTTTCCTTGCCATATCCTCAAGCCATGCGGTCCTGAGCGCCTGTACCCCTGAGGTGGCGGCATACGCAACAGCTTCTTCCGAAGAGAGAGAGGGAAGAAGCTTCTGCAATGACGGGAGCATACGCGGTTTTTTGCCCTCGCAGGCCATTCCGATAGTCGCATTGAATTTGTTCGCCGATTTTGTGGCCTCTGCAGACTGCGCAACTATGTTCTTCGGAAAGTAAAACCGCTTTCCGAAATCCGAGAACAGTGAGTAGACGATAGTCGACTCGAGCGTTTTGTTTAATTCGACAGCTAATGGGTTCATGACCGTAGCATATCGTAATGAAAAAAGGTGTGTCAATAAATCGAATTGACTCTGAGCACGAGACGATGTACTGTAATTCGATGGCGTTGCCGTGGATCATAAGGATATTATTAGCGATTGTGGCTTTGACGATACTGGTGCTTTCCCTTATCCCCGATCTGCCGCCTCTGTTTGAGAAGGTGCGCAATATAGATAAGGCGGAACATGCTGCAGTATACATGGTGCTCGGTTTTTTGGTATTCATGTCGTTCAAGATTCAAGGGAAACGTCGCTTCGCAGTATTCATCGTTACGCTCCTCGTATGTTTTTCATACGGCCTTTTGATAGAGATACTTCAAACGTACGCCGGAAGAAACAAAGACATGATGGATTTCGGTGCGGATGCCGTGGGCTCCATAGTCGGATCCATCACTGCGAATTTCTTCCCATACACCGCTAAAAAACAGTGATTTTTCGGCATGCCCATTCTGCAGTGCGGCTTAAGATCGGATCCTCCTGTTTCTTATAAACATCCACGAGTCCTCTGAGAGACGATGCTTTCAAGTTCCCCGCTGCGATGATGGCATTGCGGACAATCGCTCTTTTGTCGATGAAATTCATACCCAGAGCCGTGCCTTTGAACAGGTTCTTGCATCCTGCAGCGCCTGCTACGAGTATGGGTTCCAGCGGAATTTCTGAGCCAAGAAATCCGAGCTCTACACCCGGTCCCGGAGGAACGGAACGATTATACGGGCATACATCCTGGCAGATTTGACATCCGTATATTCTGTTCCCCCATATCTCCATGATCTCCGGCGGGAGCATAAATGCGCTGCCTGCCATGGCTTGTAAACACCTTTTCGAATCGACGCTGCCGGGCTTGCGTATCGCCTGCACAGGGCATGCATCCGCGCATGCCGAGCACGTGCCACAGCCGAGGCCGGGGGCAACCGTATCCTCTACAGAGCTGCCGGTTTCCAGCATAAGCGGCAACTTGATACCTGCGATGATGCACAAGGAACCTGCACAATGCGAAATGAGCAAACTGTTTTTACCGATGAATCCGAGCCCGGCACGAGCGGCGAGGTATTTTTCCGGGAATGATGAGTTGCTGAAAATGCGGAAAAAATGCACAGGTATGCCGAATTCTGCACCCATGCGTACCGCTACCTGTTTGAAACGTATGACCGCTTCTCTATAGTAATTCGAGCGAGCGAAGGGCGCTATACTTCCTTTCGGCCCTGTAGAACGATCCTCTCTGCCTGCAGGAAGAGTCTTCTTTTTTTCCGGGCTGCAGGAAAGGATTCCCATGAGCCATGATCCTGATAAAACGCCGGTTTTTTCTGTATGAACACCGGCTTCGGAAAAGCCCATCTCCAGTGCGAAATTCCGAATCAGTTCCTTTGTTTCATATCCGTTTTTCAATCCACTCTGCCATTATTCTCAGCACTTCCTGGCGCTCCGGTTCGTTCATGATCTCATGATAGAGGCCGGGGAATATCCGTATAGTTTTGTCTTGAGACGATACATGCTCGTATATATAGGTCGCAGAAGATACAGGAACATTTCGATCGTCCCCACCGTGCATGATGAGCACCGGTAAGCTTATTTTTGCAAGAGACGCCCTGCATGAGCGGACTGCCTGAAGGAGTTCGTAGCCGGTGCGCGCTCTGATTTTCCCCCGGTAATTGAGAGGGTCTTTTGCGCTTTTCTGAAGAATTTCCTTATCCCTGGTTATGACCGAGAAGTCGAATTCCTGTACAGGCAGGAGGGGAAACAATTTCGCTATGAACGGTGCAAATGCCATGAGCACAGGCGACACAGTATCAGGGAGTATGATGGAAGCGCCGGAAAGAAGCATGCCGCGGTAGTCATTCTGAAATTCCAGGACCTGTTGCAATGCGATGATTCCTCCCATGCTATGGCCGAGTATGAATATCGGTACATCGGAGTATTGTTTTTTTAGAATATCCGTGAGGTACTTGATATCGGTTTTGATCTTGTCGAAGCCTTCGACATCTCCTTTGATACGAGCCGATTTGCCGTGGCCTCTGTAATCTGGAGCGCAAACGACGCATCCCTGGAGAAGGAGGTATGACATAACATGAAGGTATCTTCCCGAATGCTCGCAGATGCCGTGAAGGAGCAGCACGACTGCACGAATTTTTTCCGGAACATATTTCCGATAGAAAAGCTTCCATTCGTCAAAGCAATCCATGTACGCTTCTTGAATTTCCGTCATTTCTGTGCCTCCGGGGGGCATTGTATACGTGAAAATTGCCCTTTACAAGCATTCATTTCTGATTGACAGTGCACTCATTTTCACCTACCATTAGGATCATGAGTACAGAGGACCTTAGCCCCCAAAAGGACGAGGTTCAGGCCCCCAAACCCCAAAGTTTTTTTGCAAGAATTTTTTCGGTCTTTAGCGGCGGGAATGACCCTGAAAGAGAGAAAAAGCGGCAATTAAAAGATATTGAAAAACAGCTTAAGAAAGCGCATTACAAGTTTTACAAGCCGCGAGGGGAAGAGGTTTTGCCTGGACTGGCAAAGTTTTTCCACGAAATATATCAAGTCGTAGGCCCTGTCCAGCTTCTCATTCAGCATGCAGAGTCCTCCGGTGTTTTGAAAAACATCATCATCGAAACATATCTCACCGACGTCCAGATAGAACTCAAGGAGCGGCTCACCGAAGAGGCCATCCGCGAGCGGGTGAAAACCACCGAAACGAAACAATTGTCTTCCGAGATCAAGGAAGAACTCGTCACGTTTTTTTCGGCCTTCGATAATCAAAAAGTAAAGGAAATAAATGCCACGTACAATTTACTCAGCGTGTTTCTCGATCTGGTTCATTTCGATTATTACTTTTTTTTGAAGAAATTCGATTCCGGTATGCCTGAAAGGGATTTCGTGTATCATCCCAAATTCGAAGCCATAAACGGAGAATACGTCAGCGAGGATCTCAAGGAGTTTTCCCAGATCATGGCTCTAGTGGACAGAGAAGCTGATTGGGACAGACTTTTCGATATTCTCAAGTGTTACAGGAATGTCGAAGTTATTTCCAGGCAGAATTGGAGAAAGGTTCTGCAGTCGATCAGGAATGTGAGAAAAGACGGCATACTTTCGCTCATCATAAAGCATTTGGACAAAGATCCGTTTTACAAGGGAACAGTCAAAGTTCCGAACGAAAAGATCGTGGAGCCTTATCTTACGAAGATAAAGACTCAGACAGAGCTTTCCATTCAGAAAATCCTTCAGGAAAAAAGGAACAGCAAAATTGAAATGCTCACGAAAAACGTGTTCGGCACCACTGCGGTTTCTCGGATGAAGAATTACACTGAAAAAACGAACCTCATGTTTTCGAAGAAGATGCTCGGAGGGTTCACTTATATCGCTCCGTTGAATTATTTGAAGGCATTTCTCCTCGATTATTTCAAAAAAGATGTACGCGAGATAGTGAACCTCCTGCTGATAAAGGGACAGTGGACAACGAATCTTACTTCCCAGCAACTTTCGGAATCGTTTCACCATATTATGAGCGTTTCCGAGGAATTGCTGAAATTCGATGATTCCGTCGGAGAAGAAGGAATCCTGGGATCCAAACTCAGAACAGCGTTGAAACGGTCGGACAGGGACAAAAACAGCGTTGTGGTGGTGAGACAGATACTCAAGGAGATCAACGATAAAGCAAAGGCTATGATTGATGAGACGGCTCAGAATCTCATCTTCATCGGAAAGGTGTTGAAATCAGTACTCGAAGACTATAAGGCTGACCCGCACGAAATTCTGCTGAACTGGAAAGAAATCGATCTCGCTTCCGAAAATAAGGTCACGGAAGTTCTCACTGAACTGTATAAGAAGCTGTATTATTTTGTGCAGCTTCTCCAGATATTCGTAAAAAGTGCCCCCTCCCAGAATTGATCCGTCTCAGCGTATCGGAAGACAACCTTCAAGGGCGAGGAGGAACTCTTTTTTATCGATTCCGCCTCCGTAATTCCCTATGCCTCCGGAGGAAGGAAGCACCCTGTGGCATGGGATGAATATGCTTATGGGGTTTTTCCCCACGGCAGTTCCGACTGCCCTGCACGCTTTCGGATGGCCGATTGCCTTCGCTATATCCGAATACGCCACCGTTTTCCCGTACGGGATGTGGAGGAGGGCTTTCCACACTTTTTCCTGGAAAGCTGTTCCGGAAGTTTTTATAGGGATCGAGAAACGAGTCTTTTTCTTTCCGAAATATGCTTCGAGCTCTTCTATCACTTTTGCACATGCAGCCTTGTTGTCTGCAATCTGCGCATCAGGTACGGTTTTCGGTTTTGAAAACCCTATGTATACCACCCTTCCTTCTTCGTCCACAAGGATATGCACGGGACCCGCAGGAGAGCGGTAAAGAGAAAAATATAATTTTTCCGTTTTCATATGCCTCCTTTTTTTCCAAGGCAGACGAGATACGTTTCAAAAGAATCCTTCCGTACGGCTTTCGGTCTATACGGTTTTACCGTATCAAAGCGGGTCCGAAGATGCCGGATGAGCCCTTGTTCGTCGCCTCCCTGGAACAACTTTACCACGAGATTGCCTCCCGGTTTCAGCACACGTTCGCCTATGTCGAGTACTGCTTCCACAAGGGAAAGGGATCTGCCCGTATCCACTGTCCGATTGCCCGTGGTCGAAGGGGCTGCATCGCTCAGCACCGTATCGAAAGGGCCGAAAGCCGCTATTGCATTTCCGATTTCGGAAGAAAAGATGTCTCCCTGAACGAAAGTGAGCAGAGGAGATGATTGTTTTAGGTTTAAAGGATTGATGTCCACCGCCATAATGCGGCCTTTGTCCTTGAGCACGTTCAGCACAAAGAGGGTCCAGCTTCCGGGAGACGCCCCTATGTCGAGCACAGTTTGACCCTTGCGTACGACTGAAAATTTCGTCTGTATCTCTTCCAGTTTGTACACTGACCGTGCAGGGAATCCTTCTTTCTGGGCTTTTTGTGCGTAAAAATCGGGTTTATCTCTCATCTTGACTATAGAGCTGCTCCTGTGAATGCTATACCCTATGCATGATTCCGAGTATACAGAACGGCTCGATAAAATTGAAGAGGCGCTTAGGCGGATTCTTAGGAAACATACGGATGAAGAATGGCAGAGAAGTGTCGGGGCGCCGATAACTTTTGAAATCCCCTGTGAGTATATGGACGGGATACTCGCTCCCGGCCTTTCTCCTCGAACGCGGTGGAAAGCGCTGGCGCCCTCTCTTGATGCTTCTCGCATGCGAGATGTTCGGAGGCGGGGACCGCGTATTGCCGCTCGTTCCTCTCGTGGAGCTCCCGCATAACGGCAGTCTTATTGTGGATGATATTGAAGACGGATCCGAAACTCGGAGGGGCAAGAAATCGGTGCATCTGCTCTTCGGCGTGGATATGGCGATAAACACTGGTAATTTT
>CAZWAS010000004.1:0-19346 GCA_964631915.1 uncultured Spirochaetales bacterium
AACAGGATATATATACCGTCGTCGAAGTTCGACCCATCGCCGAGCCTTCCGATATACATCCCCGTACGCAAACGGATATGCTCCAGAGAACTCAAGGTTTTTATTTTACTTTCGTCGTATGTATACGCTGTAGAGTTTTTCGTCTTGCCCATTGTTTGCTCGTTCATTTTTAAGCTGTACTGCAGGGAACAGAAACGCTTGCAGAGTTCCCATACATAGTTATATACCAATGCGACTTTCTCTGGCAAGATTCATCGTGCATGAAAAACCCCTGGAGAAAAGGAGTAAACTCCAGGGGTGACAAATAGAAACATGGAGGTTCCCGATTTTCTAGTTTATTTCATAGTATAAAACACCGCACACGCAGAAAGGTTACTGTTCGTTTTTAAAAAAGCCCGCCGACATGGATCGTCGAGCGGGCACTGAGGCTCCCCGAACATGGGGAACAGATGCTAGTGTAAACCCGTATGAGCGATAATTCAACACATTTTTTGTGAAAAAAATGTATACCAGATAGATTTTTCGATGAAAACATGATAGGCATAGCCGTATGAACATCGATCGCTTTGATTGTGGTTTATGAAAGCAGAAGCAGAATGTTTTGTTTGCATGCTCAAGCAGGCAATGAATACGGTACGGCGAGTCTCCGAAGAAAAGGACGTTCAGTCCAAGGTGTTCCATAAGGTCGCAGAAAAAATTCCTAGGGTGACCCTTCACGATAATCCCGCGATTATTTCGCAGATCGCATACGAGGCTGTATCCGAAGTCTGCGGTGTGGAGGACCCTTATGCATCGGTCAAACGGCAGACCAATGCGGCAGCCCTGCGGATTTTGCCCCGCGTCAAGGCTTCAGTGCTCCGGCGCACCGACAGACTTGCTGCTGCGCTTCATGCAGCCGTAGCGGGTAACATCATCGATCTCGGCATCGGCCATGTCTTTGATATAGAGAACGACATTCTCAGGCTCATGGATGAGGAGTTCACAATCGATGCCACCGAAGAATTCAGAAAAGAACTTGTGCCTGGTCGGAGGCTTCTGTATCTAGGAGACAATGCGGGAGAAATCGTGTTCGATACCATCCTTCTCGAAGAATTGCTCGAGCGGGGGCTGAACATCACATTTTCTGTGAAATCCGGCCCGATCATCAACGATGCGCTTATGGAGGATGCGGAACAAACGGGAGTATCAAGGCTCGTACGCGTTGTCGAAACCGGATCGAACGATATAGGAATCAACTGGAATCGCATTTCACGGGAATTCCGCGATGCGTATGAACAGGCCGATATAGTTTTGAGCAAAGGGCAAGGGAATTTTGAAACCTGTAACGAGCAGAAACGAAATATGTACTTCCTCCTCAAGGCCAAATGCCCGATAGTCGCTCGAATCCTCGGCGTGCATGATGGGGATTTTGTATTCAAGCGTCAGGTTCTCTGAAACTGCGGGGAACGATTTTTCTTTTAAAATAGGGCGTTTGGGTTTACAATTGAATCCTACACATCACTCGCAATTTAGGTACTGAGGAGGCATTTGCTATGGACATGAAAAGCTTACGCGTCAAAGGTGACAGGCTGCGCAACACGCTCGAAACAATGGCAAAAATAGGTGCAACGCCTGCAGGAGGTGTTCAGCGACTCGCGCTTTCTGATGAAGACAAGCAAGCGAGAGATCAGTTAGTGACCTGGTTGAAGGAAATCAAGTGCGAAGTGACTGTCGACGAAATGGGCAATATTTTTGGAAAACGCGCCGGCAAGAACAATGCGCTCGCGCCTGTGATGTTCGGATCTCATGTGGATTCACAACCCAAAGGGGGCAGATTCGACGGTATACTCGGCGTGATGGGCTCAGAACGCTTCACGACAACAATATCGTGACGGAACGTCCGCTCATCCTCGTGGATTGGACGAACGAAGAAGGATCGCGCTTCGCCCCCGCTATGGTCGCTTCCGGCGTCTGGGCTGGAGCCCTCGATAGAGATTGGGCCTATGGGAGAACCGATAAGAACGGCAAGAAGCAGGGTGAAGAGTTGGAACGTATAGGATACAAAGGCAAAGTCCCCGCGAAAAAGTGGCCAACATATGCATATTTCGAGTATCATATCGAACAGGGTCCCATGCTCGAACGGCTTGGGAAAACGATAGGCGCACCCAAAGGCATTCTTTGTCTTCACTGGTATGATGTATACTTGACAGGAGAGGCAAATCAGGTGGGTCCGACTCCCATGGAAGGAAGGCACGATGCGTTGTGCGCAGCCGCGGAAATGATTTGTCTTGTCAACAAAATTCCGCTGCAAATGGGGAACATGGTAGCGACCGTTGGAGAAATACAGAACTACCCCAATTCGAGGAATATAATCCCCGACGGCGTACATTTTACCGTGGATATCCGTTCGTGGGACGATGATCATGCCATAAAGGCATGGGAGCTCATGAAAAAAGAATTTCAGATTATTGCGGAACGCAGAGGAACGCCGATCAGGATCGAAGAAACATGGAGAGTTCAACACGCTCCGTTCAACGAAAAACTGGTGCAACGAGTTTTGGATACAGCGGAAGAACTCGGCTACTCGAACCACTACATGGTAAGCGGTGCTGGGCATGATGCGAGTTATATGAATCAGGTATGCCCCACTGCCATGATATTCGTTCCGAGCATAGGCGGAAGAAGCCATGTGGAGGTCGAGAATACGAAGTGGGAAGATTGCGAAGCCGGAACGAATGTGCTCTTACACTGCGTTCTGAAAACCGCAAACGAAACGTGAAGAATACGGACCGAACATTCGGAAGTGCCTAGGGCAAAATCGTACGGCAATCATCGGACATCCAGCTTTCCCGCGCAGCAATGCTGTGCGGGAAAGCTGGGGAGAGCGCATAATTCCCTCGAATCTGCTATTTTATTTCATTCAAGAGGGCATCGAAGATAGTTATCATATCCCCCGTGGTTTTTCGCAGCCTTGAAGCGAGTATCCGTGCAATTGCACGAGTTATCGAAAGAGCAATCGCAGGATGGGATGTCCCGAGCTGAAGAAAATCCTGTTTCGAAATGATAACGAATTCAGAATTCTCTAAGGCGAGCACCGTGGCGGATCTCGTATCGTCGTCGATGAGCGCTAATTCTCCGAAAAATACATTATGTTCCGCGTTGAGCCGCGCAACGGTATAGGTATCCCCCGCTCTGGTTCGTTTCAGTATTTCCACGCTGCCCGTATATACGATGAACATTTCCGAGCCGCTTTCTCCCTCATTGACTATCACCGTCCCTTTTTTGTAGGTACGCATCGTACAAAACCGAAGCAGAGTCTGCATGGTTTCATCGGTATGGCGTATATCGGCGAACAGAGGTATGCTTTTCAGTTTGCTCAAAACCGCAAGGTCATCGATCATAGTGTTCCTCACCGTTCCAGCACTATGGCCCTGGAGTAATTCGGGATGATATAATCGTTATCTGGAAGCAACACGGGCTTGTTGATCTCCATCGTCTTGACTTTCTGAAGATTGCTAATAAGGTGGGAAACATCGGAGGTCTTCTGGGCTTCCCGAAGTGCTTCAATTTTCATTCTATTAGCGGAACCCGTATTCTCTAGAATGCCGAGGAGTAGGCGGTTATCTGATTTCTCGAAGGTTGCTTTATATGTACAATATTTTCCATTTACAAATTCCGGTGGCACTTCGATTGTTATCAGCTTGTACGTATTCGTTTCCCGCGATACGAGTTCGAACAGTATATGCGATATGCCGCTGTTCGCTGTAGTATTCGCAAGCATATATCGCGTGAAGTCGCGAACATAAATGATCTCGTCGCACATGGATTGCTTAAGATACGCTTCATACTTTTTGTCCAGGAGCTCCGCACATACATACACATCTTTTGACAAAGCTTTTACCGTGAGCACGGTCATGACCGTTTTCGAGTCGACTTCCGAAGGAGCTTTGCTTTCCAAAGCGTCGGCAAGGATGATTACTTTTTCGGCCGATTGCACACTTGCACGTTTCAACACGGATTCCGAGAAATAGTCACCGCGGACAAAGTGCAGTTCCCGGAGCTCTTTACTTTCTTTAAGCTCTTCGATTTTATCCGAATCAACGTTTGAGATGATGACTATATCGTCCGAGGATATAAAACCGGAGAACCTGATCATATCGGAAAGAATATCTCTCATATTATCTTTCCATCCGCAGATGATGTAATGCTTTTTCATAGTGCTCAAATCCATAAGTCCCCTCCTCGCTTTTGTGTTCCTGTCCACAAAAACTGACGCAAGAGTACCTGAGAGAAAGCTCATTGCAGAGATACCGATAAAAATCGTAATGGTCGTCAATATTCTTCCCGCTATGGTGATCGGAACTTTATCTCCGTATCCCGTGGTACTGAATGTTATAATAGCCCACCAGAGGCCGTCGAAAACGGTTTTGAACTGATCGTTTTTCTTGATCTCCACCAAGAACACGAAGATGCTGGATACCACGATGAGCAAGAAAAAAAGCGTAATGGGCGGTGCGAATTTGGAGGATTTGTAAAAAGATCGTATTCTGGCAAGCCGTACTTTCATTTTTTGCAAGGTCGATCACGCAAAGAATTGCAACATATATTTTATCTGGACTGTAGATATGCGTCTATGGCTCTTTCGTCGATATATCCCATGGATATGGCAATCTCTCCGAAGAGCCGGTCAGGCTGTTTCTGCTGTTCCAGCAAAACAGCTTCTTTCTGGGTTGCGTTCAGCGCTCCAATGCGCACGAGAAAATCGCCGATACGTTCGCTCACTGTGTCGATGTTTTGCAGTTCTTCCATCATGCCTCCTTTCTTTTTCTTTGAATTATAAGATTATTATCTCCCGTCGTCCACTTGAAATGCCGCGAAACTTCCGCTATAAAGGAAAAAGGAGTGACAAAGGATGAAAGCAAAACAAGATTTTCCTTCAATGAACGAAAAGGAACCGGAAGGTCTCAAACCTGATGGTACCCCATACCGAGTACTCATTGTTGACGATTCTATGTTCGTAGCCAAGCAATTGAGTCAGATTTTCACTTCCGAGGGGTTTGAAATCGCCGGAACAGCTTCCAACGGTGAAGAAGGCCTGGAAATGTACAAAGGGCTTCATCCTACTGTTGATCTGGTTACCCTCGATATCACTATGCCGCGTATGGACGGTGTTACCTGTCTCGAGAAGATCATTGAATTTGATAAGAATGCAAAAGTCATCATGATCAGTGCGTTGGGAAAGCAGGATATAGTGAAGAAGGCACTGGTCATAGGTGCGAAGAACTACATCGTAAAACCTTTGGACAGGAAAAAAGTTCTCGAACGGGTTGTACAGGTCATAAACAAATAATACAAATCAGGAGCCGATGAGTTTTCTCAGTTCACCCTCGAGCGAACGGATGCGCTGATCGACCGAAGCTTCTGCCGCTTTTATCTGCAGACCTGCTTCGCTTTTGCAGGAAACATAGAATTTGATTTTTGGTTCGGTTCCTGATGGCCGTACGCTGATGATTGATTCGTCCTCAAGCACGAATTGCAGCACGTCCGAACGAGGAAGATCTAGTGGTTTGTCTTGCGTGTGCGGTATGAGTGTTCGGCTCACTCCCGTGCTATAATCTTTTATACGCAGAACAGCCGATCCTGCAAAGGTTTTCGGAGGATCGGTTCGGAGTCGTTCCATGAGATCCTTCATGGCTTTCAGCCCGGTCTCTCCTTTGAAAGCTCCGGAGATGAGTACTTCCCGATAATAGCCGAACTCATAGTAGAGCTCTCGGAGGCGATCCAGCACGCTCTTATTCCTTGAAAGGTGATAGAGTGTCATCTCCGCAGAAAGAACTGCTGCAGTTACGGCGTCTTTGTCGCGGGCCTCTGTGTGAACGAGAAATCCGTAGCTTTCCTCGTCTCCTAGTAGGAAGTGCGGCCCATGCGGCATGGTTTCGAATTGGCGGATTTTCTCTGCAATATATTTAAACCCGGTGAGCACGTCGAAACAGAGCACGCCGTGTTTTTCCGCGATTTTTCGCTGCAATTCGGTCGTGACGATAGTTTTTACGAATGCAGGCCGTAAAGGCATTGTAGAAAGCTCTTGCTTTGTGGAAAAAATGTAATCCGCCAGAAGAGCGCCGAGCTGGTTCCCTGTTATCAAGACAAAACCCTTTTCCCCCCGAACTGCTATGCCGAGGCGGTCAGCGTCTGGGTCGGTTCCCATGACGATGTGCGCTTTTTCTTTTTCCGCCAGGTCAAGCGCCAATTTCATGGCTGATGCTTCTTCCGGATTCGGATACGCCACTGTGGGGAAGTCTCCGTCGGGTTCGCTCTGTTCCGGAACCGTTATTACAGAGATGCCCAAGGCTGTAAGTGCATTTTCGACCATCATCCTTCCTGTGCCGTGAAGCGGTGTATAGACGATTTTCACCTTAGATCCGTGCTTCCGAACGAGTTCCGGTCTGAGTACCTGTCGTTTCACCATTGCCAAAAACGGTTCATCGATCTCCTTATCGATCATGACGAGCAGTTTTTTTGTGAGTGCTTCATCTTTGGATATGGTCTTGATGTCGGATGCCACTTTTAAGACTTCCTGTATTATTCCTTGATCCTCGGGAGGAACTACCTGTCCCCCGTCGGACCAATACACGTTGTATTCAGGCGGATTATGGCTCGCCGTGACCACTATGCCACTCGTTGCACCGAGCTTGCGCACGGCAAAAGAGAGCTCCGGAGTCGGACGGAGCGATGTGAACAGATACGTCGTTATTCCATTGGCGCAGAGCACGAGCGCCGCCTCAAGAGCGAACAGATCGGAGTAGTGCCGCGAATCAAAGGCGATGACACAGGAATTCTTCGAGGAAGGATTGCTTTTTTTGATGTAATTCGCGCGCCCTTGTGTAGCGCGACTCACCACGAAAGGGTTCATCCTATTGTATCCGCCGCCTATGACGCCGCGTAAGCCCCCTGTGCCGAAAACAAGATCGGTATAGAATCTGTCTTGCAATTCCTGGTAGTTTTCCTCCGATAGTAGGTCTTCGACTTGTTTTCGGAAAACAGGATGTTTTTCCGAAGCGATATACTGCTTTGCCTTGTGAATCAGCTCTCGAGTGTCCATGATTCCTCCTCGCTTTCGATGGTCCGGCCGCTATATAAGGAATTGTAATATTTCTTCAGGCGTGCTTACAAGCGCGTGCGAACCGTTCGAAACCAGTTCATCTTTGTCCCTGAAACCCCACAGCACTCCGAGAGCGAACATACCGGCACGGTTGGCTGTTTCCATATCGATTCCCGAGTCTCCGGCATAAAGCATCTGCGACGGCTCGACGCCGAGACGTTTCGCTATCGCTAAAGCCGAGTAAGGATCGGGTTTTTTTGGTACATCGGGCCGGGAGCCCTGGACGACGCCGAACCGAATTCCCGGCAGAGCGAGGGGAACTATTTTCTGCGTTAAGGGATCGTTCTTGTTCGAGAGGATGGCGAAAGGGATCGATTTCGCAGTCAATGCCGACAACATTTCGAGTACGCCGGGATACGGTTTTGTTTTTTTCACGGGATTGTCCCCATATTCCCGCATAAACGCATCGAAACAGGCTTGAATGGTATGGTCGATTCTCGCTTCTTCGGGAAGGCATTGGGTTACGAGATTCCTGACACCGAGTCCTACCGTTATCTTATAGGAAGCGATCGGATGTTCCGGGAATCCATGCTGCTTCAATACGTTGTTCATGCTGTCAGCGATATCTTCCAAGGTATCGAGGAGGGTCCCGTCGAGGTCAAACAGGGCTGCCTTGAATGTATTGTGTTTCATATTCATATGAAGATAAGGAACATGCTTCAGCCTGTCAATGCATCGCTTCCTACTTGTTCTTTGCCTTTATTCTGTGATTAGCTGCTTCCATGAGTTCAGAGAGGAGTTTCGACGAATTTTATGAGGCCATGTTCCACGAACGATGGCATGTGCTGAAGACCTCCCTGACAGCGGAACCGAAATATTTTTCTCTGTCAGATGGGCTTACGAAACCGTATTTTCTGGATGAAGCCTCAGTCCTTGCAGCCCAGGCGCTGGACGTGCGTCCCGGCGACAAGGTCCTCGATCTCTGTGCAGCTCCAGGCGGGAAAACGCTCGTGCTTGCACTTGCTCTGAAAAAAGAAGGAAGCCTTATTGCTAACGAGCGGTCTTCGGCCAGGCGAGCCAGGCTTCTCAGTGTGTTGGATGAACATCTGCCTAAAGACATACGGCTCCTCGTGCATGTGACGGGCCACGATGCCGCAAAATGGGGGCTCTACGAGAAAAACACATACGACAGGGTGCTCCTCGATGTTCCCTGTTCTTCAGAAGCCCATATACTCAAAAATCCGAAGTACCTCGCTTCATGGACACCCGCACGGACGAAACATCTGGCTGTTCAGGCATTTGCCATGCTCGCATCCGCGTTTGACAGCCTGAAACCAGGAGGATTTCTCGTATATGCCACCTGCGCTCTTTCGAAGCTCGAAAACGACGGAGTCGTGGCAAAACTGTTGGATCGCAGGCGTGAATCCGCTCCGTCGGAAGACTTCGGTTTGCCGTGGGAGAAAACCGAAGTCGGTTTTCAAATATGGCCGGACCGCTTCCATGGCATGGGGCCCATCTACTTCTCAAAAATCAAAAAGAATGCATAATACCTGGGCAAGGAGTAAAGCGTGAATAGTGTTGTCTCCATTGTCTCCTGCGCAGAATACCACGAAGATGCCGTTTATGAACAGGTAAAAAAAGCCATCGACTTAGCAGGTGGAATAGATGTGAGAGGAAAACGGATACTACTCAAACCGAATATGCTTTCAGCCGCTGAGCCTGACAGGGCTGTGACGACTCATCCGGTTTTTGCCAAGGCGGTTGTCCGCGTGTTAAAGGAAAAAGGAGCTGAACTGTACATGGGTGATGCCGCCGGCCTTTCCACGCTGAATGCGGCTTCGAAAAAAACCGGCTTGAAGCAGGTCTGTGAGGAAACCGGTATACGGTGGGTCGATTTTACCGAGGCTGATGAGTACGATGTTCCCCAAGGTAAAGTAGTGCGAAACATACGGCTTGTTTCCATCTTGAAAGATATCGACGGTGTGGTGTGCCTTCCAAAATTGAAGACGCACCAGTTCATGTATTACACCGGGGCTATGAAAAACCTCTTCGGCCTCATGATCGGCCTCGAGAAGGCGGCCAGTCATGTGCGGTTCCCCGATAAACACAATTTCGCAAAATTCATTGTCGATATCGTGCTCGCATCGAAGCACATTTTTTCCATCATGGACGGCATCGTAGGCATGGAGGGCCCCGGACCGGGAAACGGATATCCGAAACATCTCGGCTTCATGCTCGCTTCTTCGAACATCCTTGCGTTGGACAGCATCGCGTGTTCCATCATTGGGTATGACCCCCTCGATGTGCCCATAGTGAAAGATGCGCTTGAACGCGGCATATGGTTGTCTTCTCTTTCGGATATTCAAATCAAAGGCGAAAGCATAGAGGCGGTGAAACCAAAAGATTTCAAGCTGGTGAAAATCGTAAAAGAACCGAGTTTTATCAGCAAGCGGATTCCTCCCTGGCTTTCGAAGCTCATCAAAAACATCGTAGTTCCTAAGCCGTATTTCCCCAGAAAAAACTGTATCAAGTGCGGCGAATGCATAGAAATCTGTTCGTCCAAGGCTCTGCAATTTCGCGGGGAAGGGACGGCGAAGCATGTGGGCATAGATTACGATGCCTGCATCCGCTGCTATTGTTGTCATGAAATATGTCCTGCGGATGCAGTACGGGTAAAACGATCGATATTATGACTCGTGATTATGAGTCGTGCATTTTGAGGATACCGCTCGCTGCTCTGATGCCGCTTGCCCAGGCAGCTGTTATACCGCGACTCGTGCCTGCTCCGTCGCCTATGAGATAAATATGCGGATAGACCTGGAAATATTCATCGATGAAAGCGGGTTTGTTCGCATACAGCTTGATTTCAGGATAGTACATGATGGTGCTCGGATGGAGCACACCAGGAACAATGGTGTCCAGATATTTCATGGACTTCCAGATTGCGCGCAAAATTTTTGCAGGCATTGAGAGGCTTATGTCCCCGGGAGTGCAGCTTTTCAGCGTGGGTTCGAAATCGTATAGATCCCCTGTGAAGTTCTCCCATTTGGAGCGTTTACCGAGGCGGAAATCTCCCACCCGTTGCATGATCGGCCTGCCTCCGCCCATGAGCATTGCCTGGAGCACCAATATTTCTGCGAATTCCTGCCCGCTCGCGAGTGGTTCTGTGAACGTTACCGTCTTGAGCATGGCGAAGTTTACGAGGCCGTTTCCTTTTTTCTTATCGGAAAACGCATGACCGTTCACGCTGTAGTATACTTTGCCTGTGCTCGTTTCGTATTTTTCCTGAACCACTTGGGCGAATTTGCTGTTGGTACAGAATGTCCGCACTTTTTCCGGAAAGTGAAATTTGGGATCGTAGTAATCTTTGACAATGGGATAATACTCTTCTTTCATTTCAAGGCGTATGCCAATATCCACGATGTGATCCACATAAGGCACATGGAGGGCATCCATGATGCCTTGTAGAAAACGGAAGCCCTTTCGTCCAGGCGCTATGATGAGGTCTTTGTACGGAATGGATCGTTTATCGGTCTGAACGATTCTCTTTTCTGGTTCTACGGAAAGCATCGTTTCTTCGAGAGAAATCTCGACACCTTTATGCTTAAGCGAATCGATCAACTTCTTAATGAGAAGCAGCCCTCCGTCAGTGCCGAGATGTGCCTGGCGTATATCGAGAAGCTGAATGCCGAGTTTTGAAGCCCTTCGCGCATACACGGAGAGGTTTGTTTTTTCCATTATCCGAGGTTCCAGAATCCGGATGACCTCTTCGAGATGCAGTTCCGCCTGTTCTTTGCTCCAGTTGTCCACCGGAAATCCTATGGGATACGTGAAATTCATTTTGCAGTCATTGCGGAGTCCTCCTGTTGACATTTTTTCCTTATCGATCATAAGTATGTTCAGGGCAGGGTTCCGATCGAGCAGAGCAAAAGCGGTTCCGAGACCTGCTGGTCCCGTACCGATGATAACACAATCAAACATAGGATCGACCTCTGCTGCATTATCCATGATTTTCGGAGCTCTGAAAAGATAGGTTTTTCGTCGGATTTTACCTGTAATACGCAAGCCTGCGTGATATCGTATAGTAAGGCAGGATCATGCAAATACGGCCGCTTTCAGCAAAACCCTTGTCCCTTACGAACGACGGCAACCTGTCGTTGTTTTTCATCGGCGTGGGAAGTGCGTTTTCCAAGCTTCATTTTCAGACGAACATGTTAATTATCAAGGGGCGGGACCACATTCTGGTCGACTGCGGTACGAAGACACCCCAGGCACTGTTCGAACTAGGTCTTCCCATAACAGCGATCAATACCTTTTTCATTACACATACTCATGCTGACCATATAGGCGGCCTTGAGGAAGCCATGCTCATGGGGCGTTATGTGGCGCACAAGAAACCGAGCATCATCATTACGAAGCAGTTTCAGCACATATTATGGGATATGTCCTTACGCGGAGGCTCGGCGTTCAGCGAACGACAGGAAGGAGATCCGCTGGGATTCAGCGACCATTGGAATGTGATACGTCCCGTCTGGCTCCCCTGTTATCCCAGGGAGACCTAAGAGGCGCAGATCGGTTCGATCAACTTGAAGCTATTCAGAACAAAGCATATCCCTGAATGGCCGGAGAGCTGGGCAGATTCGTTCTGGAGTACGGGCATCATCATAGATAACAGGATCATGTACACGAGCGATACCCGTTTCGATCCCGAACTGCTCACATCTTTCGACAGCCTGTTTAAACTCGAGACGATATTTCACGACTGTCAGCTTTTCACCGGAGGAGTCCACGCTTCCCTTGAGGAACTTTCCACATTGTCCGACGGCTTCAAGAAGCGGATGGTGCTGGTCCATTACGGCGACAATTGGAAAGAGCATATCCAGAAAGTGAAAGATGCCGGATTCATCGGGTTCTGCGGGCAGTGGCAGTTCTACGATTTTTGAGCGTTTCGGGAAGCGCATACACATCTTCCATGGTTTCGACGAGTATGCCGCCCATGCCGAGTGCCAGAGGTATTTCCACATCCACTTCGTACCTATCTCCGATTGCAACGAGGAATCGGCAGGGAATTCCCAAGGCTTCCGATGTCATGAGAAATGGCTTTTCATGAGGTTTGGACACTCCCGACTTGTCGAGTCCTGTCACGAGAGGAAAAAGGTCGGCGACTCCGAGCGCTTTCAGAATCCGTCGACCGATGGACGTCGGGCTGTTGGTGACTGCGGCCAGACTGCAATCGGCGGATAACGAGAGCAGTGCCGAGCGAAGTCTCTCGTCCTGCGACAAAAACTCTTCGGGATTCAGCAGCTCTTCCCTCCACGCGGTATTCGTCTCCAAAGAAATGCCGAATGCGAGGAATGTGTTTCCCATGGTCGGCTTTTTCCCGCCATGGTTCTGCGCATACTCCGTCATATACGCCTGCACAGCCTCTGCAGTTTCCTCTTGGGTTTTATTCAGTGCCTGAGCGAGCCGCAGGTAAAGCCCCTGTTCCAGGCTTTTGCCGTATGCCTCGTTCCTGTAGAGAGTGTTGTCGATGTCGAAAATGAAGCCCTCAATACGTTTTGGCAGATGATACATTTTCATTTTTCAGCTACAATCCCTTTCACCATGAATATTGAATTTCACTATTACATTACTTATTATCTGTGCATCAAAGCAGGATTCTCGGAGCAAGATTCCCACATCATAGCCTACTCCTCTCAGTTTGTTGACAGCAGTATCATATCCTATGCAATACAGACGGAGCAAGGAGGCTATAAAACAGTAGTCACACAAAATTACGGGTTTTGGGACGATTTTTATCCGAAAAATGTCTACATACCCTTTCATTTTTTTCCTGGCGATAACGACGGGAGCACCAGAAAGGACAACCGAAAAAACCCTCTGAACTGTACACCGAATTCCAGAAAAGTGAAGGATCTTCTGATCGCAGCGCTGCGAACCAGAAATCTCTACAGGATAGGCATTGGAGTGCATACATTTGCAGACACCTATGCGCATCAGAATTTTACGGGAACTCTCGATCCATGGAATGTTTTCGACGAAACATCCTTCATCCCTTCCATCGGTCACGCGCAGGCTCTTACACTGCCGGACGATTTCGCCGGAACCTGGGAGGATCCTCGGCTGAAACACGGCTTGTCCATAGTCAGTAATCGAGAGCGTTTTCTACAAGCAGCAGACAGAATATACCGGTACCTCTGTACCTATTGCGGCAGACCCTTCGATGACAGCAATTGGGTACTGAGCGAGTTGATAGAAATAACGGTTCCCGGAAGGACGAAGAGGACGAAAGAGGAACGGATTCTCGATCTCATCATTGCGTACTCGATTCCCAGATATGACAGAAACGAGTGGCTCAAGGAAGCTCTGGTATTCGATGCAGCACAGGACGACGAGGAGCTGTTTGCAGGGTATGACAAACTGCTCTGGCTTAAGGATCGGGTGCTGTATTCTTCCAAACTCGTGAAAAAAGAGCCGATACCCGCTCGCGAAACGTTCTATACAAGCCATTTGTACAAATGGAACGAGGCTGCAGCAGCGCATAGGGCCGAGGCTTTTGCGATTCTGAAAGATATCGTGTGAAAAAATAATTTTGCACTCAAGATTAAGGAAGAGGGTGTCGATGAAAAGATCAGGGGAAAAAAGGTTTCTCTTATGGAGAAAAGGAATTCCACTTTTTTCTCTACGTATTGAGTGTCGGTTTTTTTTAGAAATCATTGAGGATTTTAAGAAAAAAACCGAATCGTTCAGGGATGCCTGAATACTTTTCAAGGAGGAAGAGTATGATCATCAATCACAACCTAAGCGCAATGTTTGCGTCGCGGCAGCTAAAAAACACGGATGCCAATGTGACCAGAGGTATGGAAAGACTTTCTTCCGGTCTGAAGATCAACAAGGCCGGGGATGACGCTTCCGGCCTCGCGGTATCCGAGAAAATGCGCGCTCAGGTGCGAGGCCTGCAACAGGCTTCAAAGAACGCGTTGAACGGCGTATCGTTCATCCAGACGACCGAGGGTTTTCTGCAGGAAACACAGGATATTCTGCAGCGTCTGAGAGAACTGGCTGTTCAGTCTGCAAACGGTATTTATACCGCTGAAGACAGGATGCAGATCCAGGTCGAAGTGTCGCAGCTCATCGATGAAATCGACAGAGTAGCATCCCATGCGCAGTTCAACGGTATGAACCTACTCACAGGTCGATTCGCAAAAGAATCCGGGGAAAATACCGTCGTTGCTTCCATGTGGTTCCACATTGGGGCGAATATGGATCAGAGGGAACGGACATATATAGGAACCATGACCTCTGGAGCGCTTGGTGTGAGAAATGTCGGGAGCGGCGAAATCATGACCCTTTCCACCCCCGACAGTGCAAACCGGTCCATTGGAGTTCTGGATCTGGCGCTGAAGATGGTGAACAAGCAGAGGGCGGATCTCGGTGCGTATCAGAACAGGCTCGAAATGGCGATCAAAGGCATCGACATAGGAGCCGAGAACCTGCAGGCATCCGAATCGAGGATCCGAGATGCGGACATGGCCGCCGAAATGGTCGATTACACGAAAAATCAGATACTCATTCAGGCAGGCACGGCCATGCTCGCGCAAGCCAATGTAAAATCGCAGTCCGTATTGCAATTACTCGGATAGCGTAGTATTATTCTATTGGTTCCTGGTCTTTGAAAAACACCCTCAAACCAGTATGCCGAGAGGAGGAGATGTCCCTGCATAGGGATATCTCCTTGTTCTGTAGGGAAAAAGGAACGGAGCAGAAGTGGCGCAAACGGCTTCTGTGAATTCCCTATAGGGCATGCGGAGTGAAGACAAAGGATGTCTTCATATATCACAGCAAGGAGGGTTATATGGTAATAAACCACAACATGAGTGCATTGTACGCAAGCAGAACCGTTGGGGTAAAATCCAATGAATTGAATACCAACATTGAAAAGCTGAGTTCCGGCATGCGTATAAACAAAGCTGGCGACGACGCTTCCGGTTTGGCTGTATCCGAGAAACTCCGGAGTCAGATCCGCGGCCTCAATCAGGCAGATAGGAATATCCAGAATGCGGTTTCTTTCATTCAAACGACCGAAGGATACCTGCAGGAAACACAGGATATTCTGCACCGGATACGGGAACTCGCAGTACAATCTGCAAACGGAATCTACACGGATGAAGACAGAATGCAAATTCAGGTCGAAGTATCCCAGCTTGTCGACGAAGTCAACAGAATCGCATCTCATGCACAGTTCAATGGTATGAATATACTGACGGGTGCATTTGCACGGGAATCTGCAACGAACAGAGTCATGCAAATTCAGGTAGGAGCCAATATGGATCAGAGTGAACGCGTGTATATTGGCACCATGACGGCTCAGGCTCTTGGGCTCCAGGCAGCTCAAGGTGATACCGGTATCATCTCTATCTCGTCACCTGAAAATTCGAACCGTGCAATCGCAACTATCGACACTGCACTGCGGACTGTATCGAAGCAGAGAGCGGATCTCGGTGCTTACCAGAACAGATTTGAAATGGCATCGAAGGGAGTCGCTATAGCGGCAGAAAATCTGCAGGCTGCTGAATCCAGAATACGCGATGTCGACATGGCAAGCGAAATGGTAGATTATGTGAAGAATCAGATACTCAACCAAGCAGGCACTGCAATGCTTGCACAGGCAAACACAAAGACGCAGTCTGTTGTCCAGCTTCTCGGCTAAGTAAAAAACAATTATCCGTTCCTGAACTAAAAGAGATTTCTGGACGTTATCTCTTTTACGACGGATGGCAGGAGCATGCGCCCTCCCGCCATCTTTTTATGCATATCATGGAGGATATATGGCATTGGATGTAACGGGAATAGCCCATGCGGTAAACCCGACGATAGACATTGCCAGGACACAAAGACAAAGGATGTCATCCCAGTCGCTGCAGAAAGACACAGCAGAACAACCGAGTACAGATCTGAGTCCGGACAATGCAGAGTTAGAGAGAATTGTGAAGGAGCTCTCTCTGATAACTAAATCCTTCAACAAACGGCTCGATTATTCCATCAACCGGGAACTCAATCAGGTGGTAGTCAAGGTCGTTGATAATGAAACCGATAAGGTAATCAAGGAGATACCTCCCCGGGAATTGCAGAATCTTCATCTGCGTATACGGGAAGCCATCGGACTTCTCATCGATGAGAAGATATAATAACACCTCAGGGGGGGGAACCGACCATGTCAGATATTTCCATCCCCGGGGTAAATAGCAAATACGATACACAAAAACTCATAGAAGGTCTCCTCGAAATAGAAAAACAGCCGCTTAAGCGGCTGCAAGACACTGTTGCAACATTTAAGACGCAGAAAGATGTCTGGCTTGATGTGAATCGAAGCCTGACGAAATTCCGCGACACCGCGCGTGCCCTATTCGGTTTCCAGAATCCTTTCAACGAACGGGTCGCGACGTCGTCGGATGAGGCAGTGCTCACCGCAACAGCTACTCGAGACGCATCCGAAGACAGCAAAAGCATACGGGTGCTTCAGGCTGCAGGAGCAGATCGATTTTCCTCCTCTCCTCTTTCCAAAGATTTTCAGGTTCCTCAGGGCACATACGGCTTCGTTGTCGGAGAAAAAGAGGTTTCATTCGTCTACAGAGGAGGTCCTGTCAAAGATTTTGTTGAAACTTTGAATAGGAGGGGAAAGGACCTTATCCAGGCGAAGGTCGTGCAGAATACGAAAGACACGCAACTTTTAATCATTGAATCTCTGAAGACCGGAGCGCACAATAAACTCATGTTCACACAGGCTGCAGAGAACCTCGGCATCTCCGCAGGCATTCTGAAAAGAACAGATGATCTTTCGTATTCTTTCACGCTCGAAAAGGACTATCTGCTCCCATGGACAAAATCACTTTCCGAATCGAACTATACGATTCAGGATTCGATATTGAAGCTTCGGCCTGGAACCGAAATGAGCCTGCCTGTTACGAGGTCTCTTCCTTCGAACCCCAACCTCGTTTTAGAATTTGAATACAGAGTGATTTCGAAGCCCATAGCGTATACGCAGCCGGTTCCTCCGAAGGGCCCCCAGCTTTCTCCGCTTGGAGACGTGAGCTTGCAGGATGTAACGATAACGAATGTACCTTCTCAGGTGGTTTTGCCGCCGTGGACTCCCCCTGCCCCGCCCAAGCGGGTCGAAGATATGAAAGTCGTTTTCGTTTCGCGGGGGGGAGATGTCGCAGCATTACCGGAGCTGAAGCAAACCCAAGAATTTCAATCGATGAAAGTTCCTCTGAATTCAGTTACGGACTCGTTGTCTGCCTTATATCTCAGAAACAACAACACAGAAAAAGAGATAGAAATCCGCAACATACGGGTACATGATCCGAACGCCCGCGGGGAATTCGTGGCGCAGCGTCCGCTTTCAGAAGCTCGAGATGCCCGGATTTTCATGGATGATATAGAAATCACCCGCGATACGAATTCGATAAGCGATCTCATTCCCGGTGTTACTGTCAATGTGCACGGCGAGTCCGAAAAACCGGTGTCGTTGAAGGTGGAACCGGATCGAAAAGCGGTGAAAGAAGCGATTATCGCTTTTACGGGAACCTACAATCGGCTGATCACCGATCTGCAAATCCTCACACGGACCGATGAAAAATTTGTCGAAGACATTCAATATTTTACGGACGAAGAGCGTAAAAAGGCTTCCGAACGGCTTGGCTTGCTTCAGGGAGATCTGACGCTGAATCAGCTGCGCACGAGTCTTCAACGTATCATGATGAATCCGTATACGACTCGAGATAGTAACAATGTTTCACTTCTTTCGCACATTGGAATTTCGACGAATGCGACAGGAAGCACTGCTGGAGGCACGGTTGACGCCTCAAAACTCCGTGGCTATCTTGAAATCAACGAACAGAAACTTGATCAGAGTCTTAAGGATAGGCTCGATGCGGTGAAAGATCTCTTCGGGAGGGATACCGACGGAGATTTGGCTGTCGATTCGGGAGTGGCGTTTTCAATCGATACGTTGATACGCCCTTACGTGCAGACAGGCGGCATCATTGCAACAAAGACTTCCACTATAGACAGCCAGGTTTCGAGGACAAACAGAGACATCGATTCATATACGCGGCGCCTCGAACGATATGAGCAGGATTTGAAAAAAAAATATGGTACAATGGAAGGAGTGCTCAGCAGGATGGAGCAGAACTCGCAGGCCATCGACAATTTTAGTAAGGCAGGTCAGAGCAGATAGCAAGGAGGAACCGTGGAAATTCGCATCAATGGACAAGATCTCAGTTTTACCCTGGAAAAAGAGAAATGCCTCGGCGAGGTGATTCCTCAGATCGAATCCTGGCTGCAAGACTCTCAGATGGGCATAACCGCACTGCTGGCGGACGAGAAAGAGATACGATTGAACGAGGAAAGCGCATGGGAAAAATTGCTCATCAAAGATATCGGTATGCTCGATATTACTGCAAAATCGATGCAGGAGATACGGCTTGAACGAATCGAGACGCTGTATCAATATATATCACTTCTGCTGGCCGCGGTTCGAGCGAAGGACGTCGAATCGTTACGAGAATTGACTGCGGAATATCCGTATATCCGTCCTGTGCTCGCCAATATCTGCAATATCGAACATATTCTCGATGAATCGGGCATCATGGAAGCTTCCGTGAAGCCAGATCGAATGAACGGCTTGATAGATACACTTGAGGGCACATTGCTTGTACTCGCAGACAGGATACGGGAAATAACGGACCCGATGAAAGAACTTGCGAGTACGATTCAGCTCCTCGAAGTACTCCTGCCAGACATGAGCGATGTCTCCGTGCTTCTGCAGACTGGCAAAGACAAGGATGCGATGAAACTCATCATTCAGTTCACGGAATTGTCGGAAAAACTGTCCCGTATTTTTTCGAACCTCAAAGAGTCTCGCAACGCGAACATGGAAAAACTGCTCGCCGAACGAAAAACGTTTCAGGAACATACACAAGGATTGAATACTATTTTGAAAGAGCTGACGAGCGCTTTTGAACTCAAAGATTCGGTCCTCATCGGGGATTTGCTTGAATATGAAATAGTACCCCGTATGAACAGCATTATAGAAACCGTGAAGCACCTGTGATTCCGGAGATTCCTATGCTGATCGTTCTCCAACAGTTTCAAAATCCTTTTTTTAGACAGCAGACCACTTCTCCTGTTTCCAATTTCGTTATCATCGGAGTGATCGGAGGACTCGCAGCAGCCGTCCTACTGTGGACACTCATCGCAGCGA
>CAZWAS010000004.1:19366-29936 GCA_964631915.1 uncultured Spirochaetales bacterium
GTCTTTCGGATCTTTTAAGCGGAAAGCCAGGCAGATAGGCATGGATGCAAATCTTGTAGCCTTTCTCGAATCGCTCATAAAAAAATTAAAGATTGCGGATCCTCTCAAACTGTTCACAAGTCCCGTCGCACTGAACAATTTCATACGCACTGCATTATCCGAGATCGAAAAGCAGGAAGACGCCAAAGAGGATGCGAAAGAGAATCAGAAGTTTTTGCTGTTTCAGATTAAACAAACGATTGACAGGAGTATGCAGGAAAAGACGAAAACTATCAGTTCGTCGCGCCAATTGAAACTCGGGCAGGAACTAATCATCGTTCCTCAGACAGGGGAGAAGTATTCTTCGTACGTGACGTCAAACTTGAAAGAATTCCTCGCCATCCAGGCTCCAGAACAGGAATCCGGCATCGAACTAAGGTGGCGACAAGGTACCAGTGTTGTGATATCGTTTTTGGCAGGGGAAAACGACCGATATTCGTTTTCGACAAAGGTGCTTGGGTACAACACGATACAGGGCGTGTCGAGCCTTTTCGTCCAACATTCAAATTCCATAAAAAGCGCGCGAAATAGAAAATTCCCCAGGAAAGCGGTTGAACGACCTGCCTATTTCTTTCCTATTCAAATCGTGATAAGCGGAAAAGGGAGAAAGGAAAAGCGGGAAGCGGTAATCGATGCAAAGAAACGGCTTTTGGGCAATCTGCTCGATCTGTCCGCAGGAGGATGCAGTCTCCGTACTATGTCGCCTCTCAAACCCGGCGAGCTTATCCGCATCGATTTCGAGACACGCAAACGCAAAACGATTTCCGTATTCGGCAAAGTGATCAAGGTGCGGAGATATCCCAATAAGGGAGGGATCATGCATATCATGTTCACGAAAGTCACGAAGGCACATCTGAACGCCATCAACGAATTTGTGTACGGTTTTACCACGTAATCCTGATTTTTTATATTGACCTGCGCCTTTTTTTTCATACAATGATAGCATGAAAGTTGTCGATGTAAAGAATATTACGAAAAAAGAAGGTCTTGTCCACTACAGGGAAGAGTATAGCGGTGAGGCAGTCTTTCAGACGTTCGGGAGAAGGCACATCGAGAAAAAAATCCAGTTTATACTCGAAAGAACAGCCATGGGAAATTTCGATATTCGAGTCGATGTCCTTGAAGATCTGGACTACCCGCTTATCCCTGTGGTACGGCATCTGAAAGATTATATCGCACACTTACAGAAAACAGGAAAATTACCCTGAGCACCATCATAACCAAAACAAGAGAAGAGACAATTGAAATCGGCTTCCGACTCGGCGCTATGTTAAAAGGCGGAGAAATAATTGCCATAGAAGGACCTCTGGGTTCTGGGAAAACAACGCTCGTAAAAGGGATTGCGAAAGCGCTCGAAATCGAAGAAGAGGTTACAAGTCCGACCTATACGCTTATTTCGGAGTATGAAGGGAGATTACCGCTTCACCATATGGATCTATACAGAATCGGTTCCGTGTCCGAATTTGAGATGCTCGGAGCTTCCGAGCTCATGTACGACAAGGGGGTGAGTGTGATCGAATGGAGCGATCGGGTTTCTTCCAGCCTCCCGGAAGAGACGCTGACCGTCAGTATCCGCATTACGGGAAACGGCGAGCGTGAGATCGTAACGAAAGGAATAGAACTATGAATGTGCTCGCATTCGATACTGCAACCGAAATACTTACCGTGTGCTTGAAAAAAAATGATCAGGTGTTCGAACATACGCTCGCTGTCGGACTCGAACACGCAGAGCGCCTCTTGCCGCTTATCGAACATTCTTTGCGCGAAGGGAGCCTCGATCTGACCGATATGGATCTCATTGTGACAACGAGGGGGCCAGGATCGTTCACAGGCTTACGAATCGGGATGTCCACTGCGAAGGGGCTCGCCTTCGGTTCCGGATGTCCTGTCGTGTCTGTGCCAAGCCTCGATGTGTATGCGAAGAGATTTTCATGGTTTGACGGTGCTGTTGTTCCGGTGATTGACGCGAAAAAAAAGAGATTCTATGCCGGAATATACTGTAATGGGAGTTTGCTGGGTGAATACTTGGATATCGAAGCCGTGGTACTGACAGCCATGCTTTCTGCATGGGAAAAGGTGCTTATTACAGGTCCCCATGCGGGCCTGTTTTGGGAGCTCATGGAACAGCGCATGGGATATTCACTCGATGCATTTCACAGAGCAGGAAACGGGATTGCGCTGATCGAAGCGGGGATTGAAGCTTACACGCGAAAGGGTGCCGATGCCCCGGAAACCAGTCCGCTTTACATCCGTAAGACCGAAGCCGAGCTTACAGTCCAAGGAGGAAGCAATGTCTGAATCCGGAGAATTGTACGAGCTCGAAGAAGCCGAAGAATTAGAGGTATTGGAAGAGCAGGAATTCATACCCTTTGATATGCCCTGCTACGAACAATGGAAACAGACATATTCCAAAAGCCCTATCCCCTGTGTAATTCTCGATAGGAATTTGAAAATATATTGGAGGAACCAAAGCTATTCGGAACACTTCGATTTGCTAAATGCAGAACCAGCTACGTATTTGACAAAAGCGTTCTATCCGTATCTCGGCGAAGAAAAAGTGAAAGAGATATACCAGACCGTGCGAAGCCTCGAAAAAGGGTTCACATGGCAGGGACGCGTCGAAACGAGAGAAAAGGACAAACCTACCGTCATTGCGAATCTCATGCTCAATCCGATCGTCAATCCTGAAATAAATCAGCCCATAGCATTCATAGGCATTTTCGATATCACGACGCAAGAAAATAAATCTCTGCTGAAGAATACCTTCAAAAGTCTTTTGGAAGCTTCCAAGCTTAAGGATAACGATACAGGGAACCATATCGAACGCGTGAGCAGTTATTCGAAGATCATAGCAGAAACTCTGTTCAGTGATCCTCGGTATGCCGAGATCGACATGACATTCATCGAGGACATAAGTTTTCTCGCTGCCATGCATGATGTGGGGAAAATCGGAACGCCGGATGATATCTTGAATAAATCGGGGCCTTTGGAGAAATGGGAATGGGAAATAATGCGTGAACATACGATAAACGGCGCGTATATCCTGAGCACATACCCCAATCCTATGGCAAAGGATATAGCGTTGTTTCATCATGAATGGTGGAACGGAAGTGGGTATCCGTACGGGTTGACGGGAAGCATGATTCCGCTCGCCGCCAGGATTGTCGCCATAACTGATGTATACGATGCACTGAGGATGAAGCGAAGCTATAAAGAGCCGTTTACGCATGAGGAAGCGCGGCAGGAACTCGTAAAAGGTAGTGGAATTCACTTCGATCCTGATCTCATAGAGGAATTTCTTGCGCTCGAACACAGGTTCGCAGAGATTTTCAGCACGCTTTCGGATGAGAACACCTGATTAGTGTTTTTTTGTATCGTCTTTTCGCACCTGTTTCAGCATTCCTTCGATTCGAGGAATGCCTGCAGGGTTCGACATGGCGGCAGCTCTGTTCTCTTCCTGTATGGAGCGATATACTTCCAACCTGTAGACCTTGATAGTGTTCGGCGCTTTGATGCCGATCTTCACCTGATCGCCTTTTATATCGACGACGGAAACCTCGATCTGATCTCCGATGATGATACTTTCATTGATTTTTCGCGTTAGTATCAGCATGAGGGTTCCTTGATCGCTGCAAACTCTTCTAGAATGAGATGTCTGACTTTCCAACGAGGATCACGGGATATGCATTGTTTTCCGATCCGTTGATGCCGTGCAATGAGGAGTGGTCCTTGAAGGTTGGCGGTCATTTTTGTCTGGTCGTTCGGAATGGTGACGATGGAAAATACAAGCATGTCCTGGACGTCGTTGATGCCGATTTCCCGCAGTTCTTCTTCTGGAATATCGGGGTTATAATCAGGCCTGAACACTAATGGATCGATCAGTACAAAGGCGATTTCTTTTGCGTCTATTGATTGAAGCCAGTAAAACGGAGCATGTTCCGCATCCATGAGGCAATACGTTTTCAAATTTTCGAATCCGAGCAGGCCGAAGGGAAAAATAATTTTTTGTCGTTCGTCTATATCGATGATTCCGTACGCTTTTGTGTCTATACGCATTCTCACCTCAGAAAATCGAGCAAAGTCGGGGGAAGAATCCTTCCTGCGGTCTGGAGAGACGCCTTGTGCGTGTACTCGAGCATCTTCAGTTCCGTGATTGCATCCGCCAGATCGAGATCCGTTTCTTTGGAGTTCCTCGCAGTCACGTCCGGGATTTCCGTAATGAGTCGCTTATACGTATAATCGAGTCGTGCATCCTTTGCTCCGAGATCTGCTACCGATCCGAGGAGGTTGTCGAGTGCCATATCGATCCCTTTGATACCTGCTCCTCCAATCTGAACATGATCCCCCTTGAACATTGCGTCCCGCACCGACATAACCATGTCGAAAATGGATCCGCCGAAAACACGTGCCGAATCCGCTATATTTTTCGGGGGCCTACCCCCCTCTCCCCCTTGTAGTATTCCAAGGTCTTGAAGAACCGTTCCTGTTGGTCCGTCTTCCAGCATAAGCTGATGCGGCGTCGTGGTTTCCAAAACCAAGGAATTCTTCACCGGGTCGAGCCGTGCGCGCACAGGAGCGTTCGAGTCGTTGATTTTGCTCATGACTGCATATACATTGTCCCCCGCCCGTATGCGTATTTCCACACCGTCTATGAGAATGGATGCATCGGTTTGTGCAATATAGCCGGACGCTTCGGTGTTCGAATATATCTGCTGATTCTCCGCCCAGAACACCTGATTCCCCGGAAACTTGAGCGGCATATACAGGCCGTCCGTGATCTCTGCTTTGCCTTCTGCTATCGTTCCCTGGTATTCGACCTGCGTTATCACATCGCCGTTCGCTCCTGGTACATACCCTTCGATCGCTCTGAACGCAGGGGTCTTGATTCTGTCTCCCGCGAAGAGCGTCGTTCCGTCCTGCGATTTCGCATTCGCCACTTCTACGAGTTGATTGAGTAGCTGGTTCACCTCTTCGCCCATCATGCGCAAGTCGTCCTTGGTGAATGTACCATGGCTTCCCTGTACCGAGAGTTCGCGTATGCGCTGAAGAATATCGACGGATTCCTTCATATGCGTCTCGGCCGCAGCGTATTCGCCCTGAATGTATTCAACATTTTTCTGGAACTGTTTCATCCTGTTGAGCATGGATTGGTACCTGGTCGAGTGCGCCGCTGCTATGGGATCGTCGCGCAGTTCCTTTATCCTGGTTTGTTCTCCTATCTTGTTCTGCATTTCGTTCATCTTGAATTCGCGGATTCGCATGTGATACTGCATATTGTCATTGGGCATGTTTGTGCTGATTCGTCTCATATCGCGTTATACCCCCATCCGATTGATAATCGTGTCGATCATATTGTCCACTACGCTGATAAACCGTGCAGCTGCGGCATATCCGTGCTGGAATTTGATCATCTGCGAGAGTTCCTCATCTATGTTTACTCCGGATATGGATTCCCGCATATCCCGTAATTCCTTCATGATGAGCGTATGCGTTTCCAGAGCGCGCGCTGCTTCCTCGCCCTTGAGGCCGATTTCCGCTACTGTATCTGCGAAATAGTCGTCGAATGTCCCGTTTTTCCCGACGATTCCGGTCTGGTTGCGCAATGCTGCAACGGCGACGGCCGCCGAGCCGTCCCCCGGCATCGCAGGCCTTCCGTTCTCACCGAATCCCGCTGCTATGGAAGCGGCATCGCGCTTCAGTTCCGGGTTTATCTCGAGCCAGCCTGCAGGATGGCTCAGCGGTGCAACTGCATATTTTAAATCTCCGCCCCGCAGAGAAAGCACTGCATCCGCCTGTTGCCATGTATACGCTCCGGACTGTCCTGCGCGTTGGAGCAATCCCGCATATCCGACGAGAAACTGTCCGGAATCTTCCAGATGCCGTATGACGAAATCGGGATGATCGGTGCTCTCCGACGGCGTCGCTTTTATCTCCAGTCTGCCGCTCCTGTCGAGCCGCGCAACGACTTCCGCCCCTGAATGATTTATTTTCGTTATGAGGTCGCCGACCGTATCAGTGGGGAAATACTCTACAGTCACCCTACCCCGTGCCCCTTCGAGCGTTATCGTACCCTTAAGTCCCACCTGTTCTTCCGCCTGGAGCGCATTGACCCCTGTGATCCGGAAAATGTAGGACGAGTCGTACTGGCCGTCTCCGTTTCGGTCGTAGTTTCCCGCAAGGTTGTTGATGAATGGATACTCGATGAAGAAATCCAAACCTGTCTGGCCGTTCGTGCCGTACCCAGCTCTGTGGATTTCGTTTACCATATCGCTGAAATTGATGGTCATTGCATCGAGTTTCTGGATCTCTGAACGCACATCCATATCCCTCAGCGTGAGCAAGGAAGCGAGTTTGCCGCCTTCGAAACGGGCTGTGTCGCCTACATCGTTCCACACGACTTTGGAATATCCGTCATTCGTCTGATCCACTTCGAGCCGGAAGCTCCTGTATATGCGCCCCTGAACGAGATGAAGGCCTGCGGTATGAATGGTGAACTCGTCGGGATCGCGTGTATCGACCGTGATATTGACAAGACCGGCGAGTTTTTCGACAAGGAGGTCTCTTCTGTCGAGCAGATCGTTCGGATTATCGCCAACAGCCTTCACTTTTACGATTTCCTGGTTGAGTGCAGCTATATCTTTTGCAATTTTGTTCACCTGTTCGACCGTCACCGCTACATCGTCTTCCAGCATATTTCGCAGTTGCCTTAAGCTGTCATAGCGGTGATGGATCCCGTCCATAAGCGCCTGTCCGCGTTGAAGTACGGCTTTTCTCGCTCCGAGTTCCGCAGGGTGTATGGAGAGTTCCTGCCAGGATTCCCAGTACTTGTCCATGAGTGTGCGAACCGAAAGATCCGTAGGTTCGTTGTACATCTGTTCGAGAGCGAGCAGGTATTTGTCCCTGGTTCCCCAGTACTGCTCTCCCTGTGCCTGTGAAACTATCCGTCCCTCGAGTATTTGATCGCGGATGCGTTCAATGCGTTCAACGCCCATGCCCTGTCCGATCTGTCCCGGAGTGGTTTCCCTGTTCAATGCTGGATCATACAGGGGATCCGTGGCTTTCATTTCGACCCGTTGTCTGCTGTATCCTTCGACCGACGCATTGCTTAAGTTGTGCCCTACGGTTGTGAGTCCTGCATTGTGTGCGATCAGACTCCTTTTACCTATCTCGATTCCGGAAAACGTGGATTGCATGGTACCCTCCTAGAAATGCGCGTTTACTATTAGAGGATTCTGATCTATGGGTTTCGATATGCCTTTCGGGGAATAAATTCTGCCTTTCCTGAAAGGATACATTTCCCCGAGAATTTCGGAGATCACTGCGGAAGCGGAACGCGCATAGGAATCCATGAACGAGGAAGCGGTTTTGACCTTGAGAGCGGCAGTTTTCATATCTCGATACAATGCTATCCAAGGCCGGTGTTCTTCCGGATCGATTCTGCTCAACACTTCGTAGAATGTCGCGTGCTCCCCGATACCGAGTTTTTTACACCATGCGGAGAACAATTTCCGCCTTTCTTCTTCTATATGCTCCAGCTCTTTCGAGAGCAGTTTCAGTTTCCACATGGCGGTTTCGAGGCCCGCCCAATCTTTATGCATCAGATACTCCCGCATCTGATACATTTTCTGCGAGAAAGCGGTAAGAACCTCAATCTGACGTCGCATTTTCTCGAAGAGCGCCTGTTTTTCGGATAATCGTTGCATAACTTACGATATTACTCCTCATTTGAATATCGGCAGAACAACGAGGGGTATGAGCGGGAATTCGTAGAACACAGGGCGGCTCTAGTGGGGTACAGTCTTATTCAGAAACTGCAAATCCCGTTTGAAAGTTTCTTCGTCAGGAAGCTGAGAGAGTGCCTTTTCTATGAAGCTGCGAGCCTCTTCAAAGCGTTTTGCGTTATACAGATCTGCGAACGTATTGTGAACCTGCGCTATATGGTTTTTTATGTAGACCATGCCTTGTTCTTTCAATATCGCATCGGATGCGCTATTCCCTTTCAACTCGAGCAGAAATCTGCCTGCTTCGAAGAAGCCGTTCTGTTTTGCTATACGCGCGGCCTCCTTCGAATACAGGTAGCGCGCATAATTTTTGTATGCTGCCTCCTGAATGGTCCGCTGTGCATAGGCGGATTCCAGGGCCGATAAAGCATCGTCAAACGGCAGGGTTTCCACCGCACGGGATATTTGCTTTTCGCCGATGATACGGCGCAGTTCTTGTGCGACGGAAGGGTTTATATCCGAATCGGCTGCCCGTTTTTCAAGCATGGCAGAGGCTCGGTCGAAACGAAAGGCGTTTACTGCTTCGAGCACATAATTGTGCACAATGACAGCGAGCACTTCAGCCAGGGAATTGTCTTTGCCGTATCGTCCGCGGACCGAATCTATGAAACCCAAGGCACGATCGTACTGTCCTCGGGAGTTGAGGTATGCGGCGAAGTTCGAAAAAGACCGCATCATATCCCTATATGCATCCTGAGTCGCAAGAAATGCATATCTGTCCGCTGCCAGACCTGATGCGAGATCGAAACGCGATTGGCGTTCGTATTCTGCTATGCGGTTGTGTAGGATGAGAGACAAAAGCCCTTTTGCATCGAGGGATGTGCGCATGCCGTAATTGCCGGGCGGGACATAGGAAAAACCTGTGGTGTTCCCGAAACTATCCTTGAACTCTTTCTTTTTCCCGGGATCGAACCCGTATTTATTCGTGGTTTCCACGTCGATCCATGTGCCCGATATTTCGACTGAGCAGAAGGCATGGTCCTTCGTGTTTACCCCGGAAACATTCAGCCCTGAAGCGGTTCCTAGTATGAGATACAGGACGGCCGAAGATACACAATTGTACGTGCCGTTTCTCAAGAGCGTATCGATGCGGGTCTGTGTTTCTGAATACGTTTTCAACATTGCTCTGTGCATATATTCCAGCACGCGTTCGCCTTTTTCGTACAGGTCTTCTATCGTCGATGTCAGTTTCATCGCTTCTTGAGTGTGCGCGTACAACACCTCTTTGTCTTTCTGTTCCTCCGCACCGGAAAAAATGAGTGCTATGTCCACTAGATCGTGTACGCTGAGGGATGTCTTCCTACCGTACGCTGCGGATAATTGCGACGGTTCTATACTCGGAAGTTCTTGTGCGTACGCACCATAGGCGAAGAGCATCGAAAACGCACATAGAAACGCAGCAAAAGTGTTCCGGTACTTTTTCTTTTCCATTTTTTAAATATAATATCTAAACGTCTGATAGTATACCTGTGCAATGGGAGGAGTCGGCAATGATCACCGAAAAAGATTTGATAATAATCGGAGGAGGAGCGGCAGGATTGAGTGCAGCCCAATACGGTTCCCGGGCGAACCTCTCAACGCTGCTCATTGAAGAGATGGCTTCAGGCGGACAGGCGCTTCTTATCAACAGTCTCGAAAACTATCCGGGACTGGAAAAACCGGTTACCGGATATGATTTTGCCGCAAATATGGAAAATCAGGCGAGGAGTTTCGGAGCTGAGATCATTTCATCCACGGTGCAAAAACTTGAAAAAAAAGGAGACCGTTTTTTCATCGAAAGCTCTGCAGGCGTTTTTTCTTCCTATGCCGTTATTCTCTCTACCGGAGCAAAGCATAAACACCTCGGGATTCCCGGAGAAACGGAGTTATCCGGCCGGGGAGTTTCATACTGCGCCACCTGTGACGGTCCGTTTTTCAAGGGGAAAAAGATATTGGTAGTAGGAGGAGGAGATGCTGCATGCGATGAAGCCATTTTTCTCGCTCAATTGACTGACACGGTGATCGTTGCTCACAGGAGGGACAGGTTCAGAGCTCAAGGATCCCTCGCCGAACGAGTGTTGAAGAATCCTCACATCGAAACCAGGTTCAACACTCTGGTCACAGAAATCAAGGGAACGGGCAAGGTGTCGAGCGTCGTGTTCAGGAAAGCGGACAGTGAGAAAACCTGGGAGGAACCGGTGGATGCAGTGTTCATCTTCATAGGATCCGTGCCTCAGACGCAGCTTGTTCCCTATACAGCAAAAGACGAAGCCGGATATATACTAACCGACTGCAGAATGGAGACGAATATCCCCGGCCTTTATGCTGCCGGGGATGTCCGTTCGACTCCGTTTCGTCAGGTCATTGTCGCTGCTGCGGACGGCGCGATTGCTGCTCACAGTGCATCCCAATACATAGACGAATTAAAAGGAAAAGCGTATAAATGAGCCAGTCCGGCGGACCGATCAGGTTCAGACTCGTAGTGCATGAACCTGCCGACGGTTTCTGGAACATGGCTGTCGACGAGGTGCTCCTCAGCTCGGTTTCGAAAGGAGGACGACCGGTTGTACGGCTGTACGGGTTTTGTCCTGCAACGCTTTCTGTCGGTAGGTTTCAACATGCGAAGGAAGACTTGTACATGGATGTAATTCGGAACCAAGGGATTCCTTTCGTGCGAAGACCCACAGCGGGCAGAGCTGTGTTTCATGCTGACGAACTCACCTACTCCGTGGCTGTCGGGAAAAACCACATTGAACACTTCAGTAAGCGCT
>CAZWAS010000004.1:29946-33502 GCA_964631915.1 uncultured Spirochaetales bacterium
GGTATATCGGCTTGTCATACCAGTGTTGCTTCAAGGGTTGGAGAACCTCGGCGTGAGAGGAGCAGTGAATGTCGAACAAAAGGGAAGCCCATTGAATCCGGATTGCTTTGCCTCGAGCGGCGAATACGAAATATCCTCTCATACAGGGAAAAAACTCGTGGGAAGCGCCCAGATGGTTCTGCGCACCGGGGTGCTTCAGCATGGATCGATCCCCTTGAACTCCGAAGGGAGAAGAATCGTTTCATACCTCAGAACGATCGAAGGGAATCCTGAACACGCATCTTCGATACGCGAAGAACTCGGGAGGGATGTTTCCTTTTCCGAGGCTATAGCGGCATTTTCACAAGGGGTGCAGGAGATCCTTCGTGCCGAACTCTGCGACCTGTCCGCTGAAGAGCGCGAAGAGGCGGAAAAACTAGCAGAGCTGAAATACAAGGGGGACGAGTGGAACCTGGTATATTGAACGCCCTGCTTCGTTTCCGGGAGACTGCAGTTGTGAAGCTGCTCATACTCATTTTCATATGTGTGGCTGCGTTTTTGCACGGGACAGCGGGAGAAGCAGGTTTCGGACGCAATATGAAAGAACAGGAACTCGTGGATTTTCTCCTCGAATCCATGACCGACGAAGAATTGTTGAGTCAGGTATTCATGCTCGGGTTCACCGGTACAACCCCTTCGCCTGAAATTATGCGGTGGGTGAGGCAGAGGAATGTAGGCGGAGTGAAAATATTCGGATGGAACGCCGAAAATATACAAACGCTGACGAAAACAGTCTCCTCACTGCAGGAGGCGGCTCTTTCCACCAGGCTCGGTATACCGCTTTTCGTTGCCACGGATCAGGAGGGAGGATGGATCAGACACGTGAAAGACAGCACTTCCGTAACTCCTGGTAACCTATCCTTAGGAGCCGGCGGCATACCGCTCGATGCGTATGAAACCGGTTATTACATTGGGCTCGAACTGCGGGCTATAGGCATCAATATGAATTTCGCCCCTACGGTCGACGTATATTCCAATCCCGAAGCTCATGTCATAGGGCCACGGGCCTTCTCGGCAAACCCTGTAAAAACAGCCGTTCTCGCTACCGCCTACTTTAAGGGAATGGACAAGGCAGGTATTATCTGCACTGCGAAACATTTCCCCGGCCACGGGGATGCCGATGAGGATTCGCACGGTGCAATGCCCGTCATTTCCATTTCCATGGAAACCCTCTGGAATCGAGACCTCCTCCCTTACAGATTCCTCGTCCGCGAGAAGCTTCCTGCCATCATGAGCGGCCACATCGGATTCCCCGGCATCACGCAAAATAAACTTCCTGCTTCGCTTTCTTCTTTTTTCAACACATCTGTGTTAAGAGAGAAGTTAGGATTCGACGGCATACTCATAACCGACGATCTGTACATGGCAGGAGCGCTGTCTACCGGGTTCGGCATACGAACGGTCTGCAGCCTTGCCCTGGAATCGGGGAATGATATGATCCTCCTTTCCCGTACTCCGGACCTCTATGACGACATATGGACATTTCTTTTTTCGAAACTGCGGAATGATCCTGCATTCAAAACGAGGATCCGCGAAGCAGTAAGACGGATCCTTGTTACAAAAGTTCGGTATCTGAAAGGGGAAAATGCTGTTCCCTATTTCCCAGACGCCGGTTCCGTGTATTCGCATGTACCAAACAGAGCGGGGAAAGATTTCTTTTTTCAACAGGCATGCAGGAGCATCACTGTTCTAAAAAGCAGAAACTTCCCTCTGAAACGCGAACACGGATCCCGGATTCTCTTAGCCGGACAGTTCTCTGCATTTTTAGAGGAGGGGAAGAAACGCTATCCGGACGCTGCAACATTCCTTTTCTCATATAGCCCGTTCCATACGGCAAAAAAGGACGAGATCCTCGCATTGAAGCAGCGAAGCAGCAATGCAGATATAATCATATTCTGTCTTTCGAATCCGAACAGCCTTGAAGTCTTGAAGGCATTGGAAAACGCCGAAGCAGAAGTGATAGTGTTCTCCGTATTGTCTCCCATCTATCTCAGAAAAGTGCCCTGGGTGCAGACAGCGATTGCGGCATACGGAACAGGTGTCGAATCGTTCAAAGCCGGCTTTGCGGCGCTCGCCGGCGACTTCACCCCTCAGGGCAGTCTTCCTGTCGGCATAACGCCTTGAGGATACGCTATGACATGGGAACGGGGAAGAAAAAAAGATTCGGAATCCATCATCGAGTTCATAAAAACCATGGAACCCTGCTGCCTTGCGTTCAGCTCGAATCTAGTTCGGAACGGTATGCCCGCATCCCGCAACGGATGGGGTGGCACGCTGCTCATAAACAAGGAGGAAACAAGTCCCGGACGTATCGCGGAAGCTGTGTTCCTATCGGACTACGGGCTTGTTGTGCCGATGCTTCGAACGTGCAACGAACTTCCCGAACGGGAACACCTGTCTCGGTTATTGCGGAAACATGCGAATCGTGTGCATTCGATTATCGGCTTTCGCGATCAGGTGCAGATGCTCGAACCCCTTGTGAACTGCATACGGATCGACCATGTCGAATATCACTATATGATTCTTTCCGCCCCTATCGGATCGGAACCCGTTGCGGGGTTCTCCGATCTCTCGATCCGCAGAGCGGGCATCAAGGATGCAAAACACATTTTCCCTTTGCAGAAAGCGTATGAGATAGAAGAGGTCCTCTTGAATCCACAGAATTTCAACCCTTCCGCCAGTTTTGCCATGCTTGAACAGACATTGAAAAAGGAGATTGTATACATTGCAGAGCTCTCCGGTATCCCCGTCGCGAAAGCCTCGACGAACGCCTTGGGCTTTTCCCTTGCACAGATCGGCGGCGTATACACTGCAAAGGAATTCAGAAACCGCGGAATCTGTTCTCTTCTCATGCGAATCCTCACACGTGACATATTTTGTTTATCCAAGACCCCCTGCCTTTTTGTGAAGAAAAACAATCCCGCTGCGATACGTCTATACAAAAAACTTGGATTCAGCATCAGCACGGATTTCCGCATTGTGTATTATTCCTGTTGAACGCTTCCCTTGCAAATTCGTGGAGGGGGAAACTATAGTATAGTGCAAACGACCTGGAGGCATCTGGTGCAGAACAATTCGTTGAAAATTCTCATGATAACGAGCGAAGCGGTTCCCTTTGCAAAGACGGGGGGGCTTGGGGATATGGTGAGTGCTCTCGCCAGTCAGCTTTTTTCCGACGGACACGATGTCAGAATACTGATGCCTCGCTACTATTTCGTAGCGAGAGAAGGGCTTGAAAAAAACGATGCACCTCTCGGAATTCCTGTCGGGTTCGGCGAGGAGTGGACTGCGGTGTATCGCGGTTTTCTGCCGGACAGTGGAGTGCCTGTGTACTTCCTGGATCATGAAGGATTGTTCGGGAGGGACGGAATTTACGGTCCGAAAGGGAACGGCGATTTCCCGGACAATGCAAAGCGCTTCACGGTACTCTGCCGCGGAGCCTTCCAACTCTGCAAAATGCTCTCCTGGATACCTGATGTCATGCATTCCCATGATTGGCCTGCCTCCCTTATTCCCG
>CAZWAS010000004.1:33515-38784 GCA_964631915.1 uncultured Spirochaetales bacterium
TATATACCTGGGAACACCAAGGGGTATTCGCCGAAACGGCTAGCGTTCTCACCATTCATAATCTGGGCTATCAGGGTGTATTCCCGAAACACGATATTCACTATACGCAATTGCGATGGGAGGATTTTCATGCCTCGGGTTTCGAGTTCTACGACAATCTTAACTTCCTCAAGGCTGGGTTACAGAATGCGGATATTCTTACGACGGTATCTCCTACATACGCAAAAGAAATACAGTCGCCGCGTTTTGGTTTTCAGCTTGACGGTCTGCTCCGGCGCAGATCTGGTGACTTGTTCGGAATTCTGAACGGCATCGATTATTCCGTCTGGAACCCGGAAACCGATCCCCTTCTGCCTTTCCATTATTCGCATACGGATATGAGCGGTAAGAAAGCGCTGAAATCTGTTTTGCAGAAGGAAATGGGATTGCCGGAAAAGCCGGACGTACCTGTCATAGGAATGGTGAGTAGGCTTGCGGATCAGAAGGGATTCGGCGAGCTGTGTGGTCCCACATATGGCAGCCTCTATTCGATATGCAAAAGTATGGACCTCCAGTTCATAATTGTAGGTACCGGAGCACAGTGGTGCGAAGCGGAACTGGAAACGCTTCAGCAAAAGCTTTCGAATCTGAAAGTTCGCATAACGTTTGATAATCGCCTCGCACATCTCGTGGAAGCAGGGAGCGATTTCTTTCTCATGCCGAGCAGATACGAGCCGTGCGGGCTGAATCAGATGTATTCGCTTAGATACGGTACCCTGCCCATCGTCCGTCGGACAGGAGGCCTTGCGGATACCGTGGACAACTATAACGAGCAGACAGGTTCTGGGAACGGATTTGTGTTCGACGATCTGACTCCTCAGGCGATTTACGATGTCGTAGGCTGGGCCGTGTGGGCGTACTACAACCGAAGCGACCATATCCGGGCTATGAGGGAGCGTGCCATGCAGATTCGATATTCCTGGAAAGATTCAGCCTTGCGTTATGCGGAACTCTATCACTGGGCTATAGATCGGCGCCTGGGACGTTTCCCTCGGACATGGTAAGCCCGAGTTTTCTTCTGAGCCTCTTCATCCTACGTTTCAAATCCTCTTCCGATGATTCCGCTGATACGAGACCACTTTCTATGATGCGCCGGACGAGTTCGAGCGCTTTTCCCGGCTTTTTCTCTCTGTGTTCATAGTGTTTCGCTAATTCCGTCAGAGCATACAGGCTACAATTCATTTCGGCCATACTTTCCCATATGTGCACTGCTTCTTTGTACCTTCTGCTGGCCTTGTAGTATTTTCCGAGTTCTGCTCCCGCAGCAAAATCGCCCCCTCCGTATGCCTCCAGAAGGATTTTTTCTCCTGCTTCCGCATTGCGCGAGAGGAGAAACTTTCCCAGATTTCGTGTATCCACGGCGTCCGTGTGTTCGGGAAAAAGGATGACCGCATCGATGAGAAGCGCAAGCTGCACAAGGGAGCGTATGTCTTCGAGGTTATGCTCGAAGACCGAGAACAGTTCGCTGGAAGGTCCTGAGCGGAGGAATCGAAAATACACTTCGGGCACCATCCATCCAGGTATGTCCTGTGCGCGGGCGATTCCAAGCACATGCCGTTCCAGTTCCCCTAGGCTACAGGAACCGACCACTCGTTTCCAGAGCATCCTGGCAGGATAAAGGAGATCCGTATGCCGATACAGCGCAAAGTCCATCCCGGCAAGGAAGAATCGGTTTTTTAGGATATGGTAGTCGAAGGCCTTGCCGTTAAATGAGACGAAATTCGCTTCGCGTGCGAACTGAGGACCGATGAAAGAAAGGAATTCCCGTTCCCCGGGAAAATCCGAAAGGAAATACTGCTCCACGTTCAAAGCCGTTTCGGTGAGGTTTCCTATGCCGAGAAGAAACACGATATTGCCGGCTCCTCCTGAAAGGCCAGTGGTTTCCGCATCGAAAAACAGGATCTGTCCTCCGTTCCAGCCCGACGGGAAGAGATACGAAACCGGAGGGAACTCGCTCCTGTCTAGTGGGAAGCTCCGAACGCGCCTGTGCGTATAGGTTCCGATCTTCTCCCACCCGGTGAGTTTCCTCGTGGTATCGGCGTCGGATTGTGCGTTTGTCGGCTTTTGAGGAAGGGAAGAACGTATAAGCTTAAGTCGAGTTGCAAGATCCGGTTTCATAGCTTTTTACTCGTTATTCGCTTCAAGCCACAGTCGGAGGAAAGCCGCCACCCCTTCTTTTGGATTGCCTTCCACGCCGCGGAGGTCGAGTGCGCCGATACAGGAAGGGCATCCCTCCGTGCATGGGCAGTTTTTCACCACTTCTCGTGCTGCCCTCAGAATCTCTGAGGCATGCTTGAGAAATCCTTCGGACAAGCCTACCCCGCCCGGATAGGAATCGTACACGAAGAGGGCGGGAACCTCGAAGTGAGGATCCTTGAGCCGTTCAGCAACTCCGATATCGTTCGTTTCGCAGAGGAGAAAAACGGGGGCAACCTGTTTCACTAGAAAACCGAGCCCTGCCATCACGGCTCCTTTGAGCTGTTCCGGCAGAGTTTCGAAGGCTGCCAAAGCATCGGTTCCAGGACGGAACACGAGGATGACGGATCTCGTGTGCATCTCCTCTTCTGGAAGAAACACGTCGCCGTACCCGATATTCTCGTTCGTATGGAATTTCAATTTTTTGTATTTTGTCACCTGACTTCTGACCAACACATCGGCAAGTACGAATTCCGTTCCGAGGGTATGCGAAAACTCGTCTTCCTTGAGTACTTTGATGTCTTTCTTAACTATCGCGTCGGTATAGAATCCGGCGGTGGATTCCTCAACATAACACTTGCCGTTCTCGATATCCAGCTTGAGCACCATGTACTGTTCGCCCCTGTGGAGGTATACCGCGCCTTCAAATATCAATTCCTTCGCCGAAGGTTTATCCATTTCTCCTATGACGGAATTTCTCCCCTTTGTCGTATCTATGATGATGACATTTTCAGACGAGCTCGAGCGTAAGGACACCTGTTCGGCAGGGTATGACTGATCGGCCCAATAATATGCGTGCTCTGCAAATCTGAGCACGCCGTTTTCCTCCAAGAAACCGAGCAACTCGTCCACCGAACCGGGGAACCCTTCGTTTTTTTTGAACGGCAACTCGAAACTCGCACATTTCAGGTGGTCCATAAGAATGTACAGGTTATCGGGATCTATGCATGCCGATTCGGGAGACTGCGAAAAGAAATATTCGGGATGCGTTATCATATATTGATCCAGCGGAGACGAGGATGCGATGAGAATGCCCAGGGAGAGACTGTTCCTTCTGCCCGCTCTTCCTATGCGTTGGAGCGTAGATGTTATGGAACCAGGGTATCCTGCAAGTATAGCTGCGTCGAGCCCTCCTATGTCGATTCCGAGTTCAAGGGCATTCGTGGATACGACTCCCTGTATCGTTCCGTCGCGGAGCCCTTTCTCGATCTGTCTACGTTCCGAGGGAAGATACCCTCCCCTGTATGCCTCGACGCGGATTCGATCGTTGTTCGTATAAAAGTTTTCCAATGATTTGTTGATATATGAAGCTATAAGCTCTGTCTGCACCCTGGAGCGGGAAAAGACAATGGTTTTTATGCCGTGTTTCAGGAACTTAAGCGCTATGCGCTGTGATTCGTTCACCACTCCCCGTCGTATGCCTTGCACTCTGTCCACGAGCGGAGGATTGTACAGGATGACATGCTTTTCCCCTTGGGGTGCCCCATTTTTTGAAATCATGACTGCCTTGCGTTCTATGAGCCGTTCTGCGAGCTCTAGGGGATTCCCTATAGTTGCAGAACAGCAGATGAAAAGAGGACGGGATTTATAGAATTCTGCGACCCGCTTAAGCCTTCTGATCAGATTGGTGAGGTGGGAACCGAACACTCCCCTGTACGCATGTACTTCGTCTATAACGATGAATGCGAGGTTTTGAAAAAATTTTATCCACTTAGGGTGGTTCGGCAGAATTCCAGCATGCAGCATATCCGGATTGGAGATGATAATCCTTCCGCTGTCCCGCGCGGTAATCCTGAGCGATGCGGGAGTATCCCCGTCATAGGTGCATACTTTCACAGGAAGCTCTCCACCTAAGAGCACATCGTTCAGAGCGGATTGCTGATCCTGCGACAGTGCTTTCGTCGGAAACAGGTACAGAGCCCTCGCCTCTTTTCGTTCGATAAGCGTCTGCAGTATCGGCAGGTTGAAGCACATCGTTTTTCCTGAGGCTGTAGGAGTTACTACCACGACATTATTCCCTTTACGAATCTCTCTGTAACACTCTGCTTGATGAGAATATAGGTTCTCAAGCCCACGTTCGAGGAGAGCCTTTGATAAACAGGGGGCGAGGTCTGGGGGAAAGGGTTCGAACATTCCTTCCTTTGCGGGGATTCGTTCCCACCGTGTGACAGAGGACATGAATTCCGTGTCATTCTGCAGAAATTGCAGCATTGAATCGATCGTTGTGTTCATGAGCATCGTTTGAACAACTATAACATATTTTTCTTGACCGGGAAAATACTCTCGCATAGAATTGAAACCAGGAGTTTATCGTGGCTAGAGTTCTTTCGATCATTCTTGGAGGGGGGAAAGGCACTCGTTTGTATCCTCTCACGAAAGAGAGGGCGAAACCCGCCGTGCCTTTCGGAGGCAAATACCGACTGGTGGATATACCCATATCGAACTGCATCAATTCGGGTTTCAAACAAATATATATCGTGACACAGTTCAATTCCGCGTCGCTCCATATGCACCTAGCCCATACGTATATTTTCGATTCGTTTTCCCGTGGTTTCGTCGAAATACTGGCTGCAGAGCAAACCTTCGAACATTCCGGATGGTATGAAGGAACCGCTGATGCAGTGCGTAAAAATTTCAGCCATTTCAGAACTCAGAATCCTTCGCACTACCTCATACTCTCCGGCGACCAGCTGTACAGGATGAATTTGAAGGCATTTTTCGAAGAACATGTGGCGCGCAATGCAGATATTAGCATAGCTGCTACACCCGTAAAGCGCGAAGCCGCCTCTTCCTTGGGCATATTGAAAGTCGATGAAAAATCCAAGATCATCGAATTCGTGGAGAAACCAGGCATCGAGAAAGATATAAGCGATCTCAGAATCCCTGCACACCTGCACCCCGATAAAGCTCAGATGAATGCAGGCAAAGAGTATCTCGCGTCCATGGGTATTTACATTTTCAACGCTCCGATCATGGAAAAAGTGCTCGACAATAATTTCACGGATTTTGGAAAAGAAATCATTCCGCAGTCCAT
>CAZWAS010000004.1:38794-42873 GCA_964631915.1 uncultured Spirochaetales bacterium
GACAAAATGAACATGTATGCACATGTGTTCACCGGTTTCTGGGAAGACATAGGTACCATAAAGAGTTTCTACGAAGCGAACGTAAACCTGGCGAACATCAATCCTGATTTCAATTTTTATGACGAAGAAAGGCCGATCTATACGCACAAGCGTCATCTGCCTGCATCGAAATTCAATTTTTCCACACTTTCTCAGGTATTGGCGGGAGATGGGTGTATCGTCACCAACGCCTCCATAGTAAACTCAATAATCGGTATACGGACGCTCATAGAGTCCGGTGCAAACCTCGACGGCGTTGTCTGCATGGGCGCTGACTACTACGAGACGATCGAACAAAAAAAACAGAACGAACAGAACAGCATCCCCAACATTGGCATCGGAAGAGGGTGCATCATCAAGCATGCGATTATCGACAAGAATGCGAGAATCGGCGATGGGTGCAGAATAGGCATAGATGCCATGGTACGCGAAGACGGGGATTACGGTCAGTACCACATAGTCGACGGGATCATTGTTATAGAGAAGGGGGCGATCATTTCGCCCGGGACAATTATCTAGGAACATCAGGGATGCATGATTTTTGAAACGATAAGCTTGTCCGAATCTGCGAAATCGTAGCACGAAAGCTCTTCCTGCGAAACCCATGCGAAACGCTGATGATCGGAAAGAATGAAGTTTTCGGAAACCAGATGTATTTCGAAAGCAAGCAGCGTGTACGTCTTCCCGCTGTGGGAAAATTCCCCTTCCATGATTTTCGTTCCAATTCTTGCCGAAACGGCTAACTCTTCCTGAATTTCCCTCGCAAGTGCCTCCTCTGGCGTTTCCCCTGCTTCGACTTTCCCTCCGGGGAATTCCCATTTTTCGCTTAAGGATCCTCCCAGCTTGCGCTGGAAAATGAGATAACGATTGCCTTTTTTTGCAATGCCGGCGGTTGAAATCATGGGTATCACAGGAATAGCAAGTCTGACAGAAAAAAGTGAAGAACAGCCGTCGCTATGCAGACAATGCCGAGCAGAGTTCTGTTTGCAGACAAGAATCTCTCGCAGACGGCGAGTGCCTTAGGAGGAGCGCTGTTTTTTTCGTTATAAAACTCAAGGAGAATCGCCGTTCCCCCTGCAAAACTGCAGAGTGCGGGAACGAGATCGCCTATCACCGGTATATCGCCTTGAGTTGCACTGAGCAACGTAAGTATACCGGTTAGTATTAATCCTAATCCTAGCCAGAGACGATTTTCTGTTTTCAAAAAGAGTTTCTTGAGTTTTAGAAGACTCGGGAAACGTTTTTTCATCATATCAGCGGACAAAACAAGACCGCAGAGGAAATTCACTACGATGGAAATAAACCAGATCTGTTTCATTCTATCTCCCGCTTCGGACATGCAACTGAAATGATATAAGAAAGCATTTTTCGAGTCAATCTTGTGCATTTTTATCATCGTATGCTGCCGAGGAACACGGGAGCCATGAGGTTTTCTACAGGAGCATAGTCATCGGTGAGTGGCCGAGCTTTACACTTCCGTTTCAATGCATCGAGCTGGAGGGAGGTCAATCGTTTCGCTATCGTACGGCCCGTTCCGTCCGATAGCACATCGGGGCCGTATCCCGTGTTGGATGCTGCGATGACGAAGGTGGTTCGTTTGTTGGGAAAGAAATCGGCATCGGCATATACGGTGATATACCTGAACACCTGTTCCAAGGTGACGCAGTAGGATGAGAGAAAAGCTCCGGAATCGAAGATATCGATGGAGTTGATCAGAAGCACTGCATGGTCTGCCATGAGAGAACGAAGGTTTTTCAGGTATTCGACCGTGGTGAGGTGATAGGGTACCGAAAAGGAATTGAACGCGTCGAGGTATACTATATCGAAGGTGCGGTCCCGTATCGCTTTATCCACCATGCGTGCATCTAACGTGTGAATTCTGAGATTTTCTTTTTTGGGGACGTCGAAAAAGGTATAGGCGATATTCACGACTTCAGGATCGATCTCCACCACTTCGTGGGTTCCCCACGGATAATTGCGGCTGAGATAGGAGGGGAAGGTCATGGCACCGCCGCCGAGCGTCAGGGTGGAAAACGGAGTCCTGGTTTCTCCGAATCCGTTCTGCTGCAGATGGATCTCTGTCAACGAGAGAAAAAGATTCTCGTAGTCGTACAAAAGTCTGTCAGGATTTTTGCGGTCGTGCATGTTGTGGATGAGGCCATCCATAATCAGCATGCGTCTATCTTCGGTATCTTTCACCGAGAGGTGCATGTAGTGCGTATCTTTCTCGAACAGCACTGTCTCAGCGGAAGCTTCCGTTTTCTCAGTGTTCACCAGGGTAGTCCAGACGAGAAATGCGATAAGGACGGCGGAAAGCCATACGCCTGCGATCAGCCGTTTTGTTCCCATCAACAGCGCGAGCAAGGCGAACATCCCTCCTACGAGAAACACGATTGCGCGTACGCCGATGAGTGGAATGAGGATGTATCCACTCAAGAAGGTTCCTGCTATGCTTCCCACCGAAGAGATGGCGTATATACTTCCCACCGTGCTCCCCACAGTGCCCGAATTTTCAAGAGCAAACTTCGCCATAACGGGAGAGATGGTTCCCATGGCTGCTGCAGGCAGAAAAAAAAGGAGCAGGATGAGGAGAAGCGACCGTATCACCATTAATACGGTGATTCCCGAGTTACCGGAACCTGCCATGGAAACTCCGAGCAGGACCTCGAGCAGCACGATGCAGAATACCAGGACAGAGGAGCATAGCAACAGAAAAAAAACGAGTTTTCGAGGAGCGAATCGGTCGGCAAGCCTTCCCCCTAGGTAATTCCCTGCGCTTATACCGCCCAACACTATACCTATGACGCCCGTCCACGTGAACAGCGAATTGCCGAAGTACTTAGAAATAATTCTACCGGCAACGAGCTCTATAATCATGACTCCCATGCTGCTCAAGAATACCACTGCATGGGGAATGAATCGCAACAGTTTCCTCATATCAGTATGCTAAGCCGTGAACTGTGTGCAGTCAAGCGCATTCTTTGTGTCGAACCCTCGCGCTTGATAATGAAGCAAGGTCAGGATATAGTGGAGTAACATCAGAGATGGAGCGTATACATGCAGGAATTTGTGACGGTACGCGGAGTTGTCAAGGAAGGGGTGATTCATGTTTCCGAACCGCTCGGCCTGCAGGACAACACGAATGTGGTAATTCTCATTAAAAAGGACAAGATGCAAAAGGCTCTGGTACCGAGTAAAAAAGGTACGAACGAGTTGTTCAGCGCACTATCGCATCTTGTCGGCACAGTGCTCGCGGTGGCCGGGCTTACGCTACTCGTAGTGTATGCAGGGCTGCAAAGGACCCCTGTGCATGTGGTTTCTTTCGCCTTATACGGCGCAATGATGAGTCTGCTCTACCTCATGAGCACTCTCTATCATTTCTTCCCGAAGGGCACGACGGTAAAGCGAGTGTTCAGACGCTTCGATCATATCATGATTTTTCAATTCATAGCAGGAACGTACACGCCAATCTGTCTCATAGCGCTTAAAGGGACGCTCGGCTGGGTGCTGTTTGGAATTATCTGGGCACTGGCTGTTCTCGGAACTATTTTTAAAGCCGTGTTTACACTCTCGTCTCCGGGCAGAAACCGGATAAGCACAATCATCTATGTGCTCATGGGCTGGGCATGCGTCATCGCCATTATCCCCATTTTTAGGAACATCGGAATTGTGGCGTTTTGTTGGCTTCTAGGGGGAGGCACTATCTACACCGTGGGAGCTGTGATCTACGCATGGAGCAAAAAACAGGGGGATGTGAAACTCGAAGAGAGGATGCACGGAGTCTTTCACGTGTTCGTGCTCGTCGCAAGTATTTGCCACTTCGTGCTCATGATGTTCTTTCTACTGCCGCTGTGACTGTGTCGTTCATTCCGCGCGGGCGCGTACTGAAAGCGTCTCGGTTTTGCCGTTTATCGTGACATCCGCGTATACGATGACATCGCTCGGATCATAGAGAAGCACTGCTCGTAAGATCCTGTTCGTCCCCAGTTCAGGCAAGAGATCGCTCGCAGACACCTGCGGCTTATGCTTCTTTGTATAGA
>CAZWAS010000004.1:42892-44161 GCA_964631915.1 uncultured Spirochaetales bacterium
GTATAGAAGTGTACGTTCAGCATGGTATCGGAGCTTCGCGTGAAGACGTTTTTCGGCGCGACTGTGAGGCTCGTCATGATGCGGTCTTCGAACACGAACGCTTTTAGCGTTATGCGGTATCCTAAAACCGTGGCTGAAGCATGATCCTTTACGAAAACGGTGGAGATGATAATATAGATGACGACGATGAGGGCTATGTCGATAAGCAGAATGAGAAGGCCTCTATTTTTTTTTTTTTTTTTGATCTTCTTGCCGGAATAGAGCTCTTTGACTTCCTTGGGAGCAAGCGCTATCCGATCCTCCCGCCTGTAGTGGAAGTGGAAATCGCCTGTCCCTTTTGTCTCTTCACTGTTGTTCCGCTTCACACCGGTACCCTGCAACTATCGCCGAGATTTCAGGAAGCATATCCTCGGCGAGGAAGAAACCGATTTTCTCGAAACAGCGCTTTCCGCACAGCCCGTGTACGAGCACAGCGGTTCTCGCTGCCCTGGATGGATCCATGCCTAAAGCGAGAAGAGCGCAGGCAATACCTGCAAGTACATCTCCGCTTCCGCCTGTTCCCAGAGCAGGGTTCATACCGTCATAGATCCAGTACGAACCGTCCGGTTCACCTATGTATGTTACGTGTCCTTTCAAAACAATGATTGCGTTGAGTTTCTTTGCCATTGCACAGAGGTGGGGAAGCGGCTGTTTGAGAATTTCATCTTTCTGTGCGCCGGCGAGAAATGCGAATTCACCGGGGTGTGGAGTCAGAATCCACTTGCGCTTCAAATCGATAGCGCCTTTTTCTGTAAGACGTTTCAGAACTCGGATTCCATCTGCGTCAATGATTCCTGGCAGGTGTGAAGCGATGAAGTTCCTCAGCCAAGATGCTCGATATTCGTCGATTCCCCAGCCCGGCCCTACGAGCAGAGCCGAGAAACGAGACAGGTCGAATTCTGCCGGAGGGTGCTCGGGATTCCATTGTTTCACCATGACCGAATGAAGGCTCGCTGCGAGAGGTGCATACACCGTTTGTTCTGCAAAGAGGCTCACGAGACCGCATCCGCTCCTTCCGCATGCGGACGCGGCGAGGAATGCAGCGCCGACAGAACCGACAGAACCGGCAAAAACCGCGCAATGCCCGCGCGAGCCCTTATGCGCATCTGCAGGAATTTCCGGAAGGAGTCCGCAAAGATCGGTCGGTTCGAGCATTGAACCGGGAATGGCAGGGTCCTGTGTCAGCCCAGGAGGGAATCCCACATCGATCACTTGGATGGTGCCGCAGAG
>CAZWAS010000004.1:44171-44401 GCA_964631915.1 uncultured Spirochaetales bacterium
TCGCTGCAGGCAGGAACAGACAGAGCTTCGGAAGCCCCATAGTGAGCGTAAGTGCGGCGCGCACCGCAGGGAATGTTTTTTCAAAACCGTCTCCCACACCGCTCGGCACGTCAATGGCTATGGTGAACGCCTTCGAAGCGTTTATGCATGCCGCCATATCCGCAAGCGGTGCGAGAAGCGGTCCCCGGATTCCTGTACCGGAGATACCATCGAACACCCAGTCTGCGTCT
>CAZWAS010000004.1:44419-48597 GCA_964631915.1 uncultured Spirochaetales bacterium
TTGGATGAGTTTTTTCGCTCTTTCAGGATCTTCGTCCCATAAAAAAATGGGAATACCCAGTTTTTTCACCACAGTGAGGTTACACTGCATATCGGCAGAACCGGTTTCAGAAGCCAACAGCACTGAACACGTTATGCGGTCGAAAAATGCGTGTCTGGCTATAACAAGCGCATCTCCGCCATTGTTGCCCTTGCCTGCCACGAACAGACAGGAACCGTTCGGAGGTCTTCCCTTCCAAATGTGCTCTTTAACGAAGAGATAGGATTTGAGCCCTGCATCTTCCATAAGCACCATCGAAGGGATGCCGAAATCCGTCTGGGATTTTTTGTCTATCGAGGTCATGCGTTCCGAATCAACGATTTTCATGAGCGTCCGCCTCAATCAGTTTGTCGCTACGCCACCATACGATTTTTGCGTTGTACGGATCGCAGAGCAGACCGCAGAGTATGCCCGTTGGAGTCAGATAGAAGGTTTTAAATATGAGGTCTTCATCTTCTATGATGATTTGTTTACGCACTATGGCCTTTCCTCTGGAATCGAGGATGAGCAGCTTGTATTGATTCGTTTCATCAGGGCTCATCAAAAATGTGTACCCTCCCCTGGTAATTCCGATAAACTCGTACACATAGGAAAAACCATTGGATTCGAGAATATTCGGTCTCTCCTGACGGACTTTGTTGTCCGGCACTTCAATGAAACCGGAATAGCGCTCTTTTTCCACGTCGAGGGTATAAATTCGGGAAGAACTATAATCGACTCCGGATAATTTTCTCGTCGCAAGATCGACCTCTTCATGATAATAATCGATTTTCAGGTACAAGAGTCTGTTTTTCGGTCCCGCCTTTACGGATTCGAGCGAAGGAATCACATCCGGTCCGTCCGGCATAGGGAGATTCGTCATGCTGATTTCCACCGTGAATAAATGGTCTCCGTTTTTCGAAAACCAATACACGAGCCATGCTTTGGATGTTCGTGTTCGCACCACAATTTCGTCGTTGTCGGTCACATCGATGCCGTCGATGAAGGGGAACGGCGTGCCTCCGATCCCTTCCTGACCGATATAATCGATATATTTCCCTTCTTTTGAGAACCGCAGAACCACACGATCGAGAAGCGCTTCGAGATTCTCATCCTGAACTCTGCGCTCTTCGGGTACACGGTCTTCGACAAGAAGCATTCGTGACCCTGTCACCGCTATTTCTCCGATTCGTTGAAAGGGATGCGGATATGCCGGCTTGTTTGTGGGAGCTTCTTGTGCGTCGACCGGAGTGAGGATGACGGGTCTCGGGTTTTCTTCGGGATTGTAGAACATGGAAAGGAGATCCCCATAGGAATTGAATTCCATCACCTTAAAGGAATTGCCGTTGCTGATATAAAAAATACCGTCTCGCATAAGGAGTTTGGTTTTGTCGGCGAACGGCACCCCTTCCATCTGAAAGAGATCGAGCTGATCTTCCATTTTACCAATTTTCAGCGAAAATAGATCTTCCCGCGGAAGAGAGGATCTGTCCTGCCTGCTGCAAGCAGAAAGCAGGGAAAAGAATACAGCAAGCAAAACCAGAATATAAAACCTTTTCATCTTTCGCGAACCTCTAAGTACGCATCATTGCTCTGGTCATACTATCTGCATGAGACGTTGCTGTCAATCTTGAGTCCGAGATAAATCTTGACCACTCAATACGAAAAGGATACATTTTATTCATGATTCAATCTGTTCTAAACCTTCTTTTCGGTTCAAAACACGAAAGAGACCTAAAATCCTTTATGCCCATCCTTCAGGCAATCAATGAAAAAGAATCTTGGGCGATGTCGCTTGCTGCGGAGGATTTTCCCCGCATGACCCGTACATTCAAAGAGCGCCATGCGCAGGGCGAAAGCCTCGATTCCATTCTTCCCGAAGCATTCGCTCTCGCGCGAGAAGCAGCGAGACGTACCCTGGGAGAGCGCCCTTACGACGTTCAAATCCTTGGCGGCATAGTGCTTCACCAGGGACGTATCATGGAAATGAAAACCGGCGAAGGGAAAACTCTCTCCAGCATCACTGCAGTATATCTCAATGCGCTCACCGGCAAAGGCGTACACATCGTGACAGTGAACGATTATCTTGCAGAGCGCGATAGCGAATGGATGAAACCCGTGTATTCCTATCTTGGTATTTCAGTCGGCGTAATCCTGTCGAACATGAGCAACGAAGAGCGGAAGCGGGCCTATGATCAAGATATCACCTATGGAACGAACAACGAATTCGGTTTCGACTATCTCCGGGATAATATGTGCTGGGACGCTTCCCAAAAAGTCCAGCGGGGCCATACCTTTTGCGTCATCGACGAAATAGATTCGATCCTTATAGACGAAGCGCGGACTCCTCTCATCATATCGGGCGCAGCAGAGGACGACACGCATAAATATCACGAAGTCAACAGACTCGTCACTCACATGAAGGAATGCGAAAAAGATCCAGAGACTGGAGAGTATCCCGAGGACGCCCGGGGGGATTTCAAACTCGACGAAAAGGGTAAACGGGTTACATTTACGGACGAAGGAATGAATCACATCGAGGAACTTCTTCTCAAACGAGGCCTGATAAAAGGTTCACTTTTTTCCGAAGAAAACTTCGAATATATTCATTATTTCACGCAATCCATGCGCGCTCATCACCTATACCACATAGATGTGGATTACGTCGTGCAGGACAATCAGGTACAGATTGTGGATGAGTTTACAGGCCGTATTCTGTATGGAAGACGGTATTCCGAAGGGCTCCACCAAGCTATTGAAGCAAAAGAGCACATCAGAATCGCGCAGCGGAACAGAACCCTTGCGACTATAACATTCCAGAATTTTTTCAGGATGTATGAGAAAATCTGCGGCATGACCGGTACTGCCGACACCGAAGCGAAGGAGTTCGCATCCATTTACAATCTCGATGTGGTTGTCATACCAACGAACAGACCGGTAGTGAGGGATGACCAGAACGATGTGATTTTCCTGACGGAGAACGACAAGTTTAAAGCGATATGCGACGAGATAAGCAAGCTGCACGCCAAAGGGCAGCCCATACTGGTCGGAACCGTATCAATCGAAAAGTCGGAGAAATTGTCAAAAATGCTCGTGAGCAGAGGCATCAGACACGAAGTGTTGAACGCGAAAAACCATGCGCGGGAAGCGCTCATCATAGCGGAGGCAGGGGCGAAAGGTTCCCTCACGATTGCCACGAATATGGCAGGTCGCGGAACGGATATAAAGCTTGGAGGCAGTCCCGAATACAGAGCAAGACGCAAAGCGGGTACGGATGCAAATCCGGAAACCTACAAGAACATATTCGAACAGGAACTATCCGCATGGATGAAGGATTACCGCGAAGTACAGTCCCTCGGAGGACTGTTTGTGCTCGGTACGGAACGCCACGAATCAAGGCGCATCGACAACCAGCTGCGGGGACGTTCGGGCAGGCAGGGGGATCCCGGGTCTTCTCGGTTTTTCATTTCGCTTGAAGATGACCTCATGCGTCTGTTTGGCGGTGAGAATCTCAAATCTATGATGACGCGGTTTGGCATGAAGGAAGGTGAACCAATTTTTCATCCTTGGATCAACAAATCCATAGAACGTGCTCAGAAAAAAGTGGAGGAGCGGAACTTCGAAATTCGAAAGCATCTGCTCGAATACGACGATGTATTGAACGAGCAGAGAAAATTTATCTATGCACAGAGGGACGAAATTCTCAACGATAACAATTTGAAGGCTCGTGTTCTCGCCACTGCGGAGGATATCGTCGATGAGTTGCTTCAGAATTATTCCGCAACCAAAGACGACAGGAAAACGACGATCCAGACGCTCATCGCCGGTTTGAAAGAAAACTTTTTCTACACTCCATCGCTTCCTTTTGAACAGCTCGAATCGAAACAGGCAGCGGAGATCAAGGAAATAATCATGGGAGACATAGCTTCGGATATTTCGCAAAAAGAAACCAATCTGGGGGCTGAAAACCTGAATGCGTTCATCCGCTTCGAATATCTGAAGAACATCGACTCTCGGTGGCAGGATCATTTGGAAAATCTCGAAGCCTTGCGGGAAGCCGTATACTTGCGAGCGTACGGACAGAAAAACCCTCTGCTCGAATACAAATTGGAAGGGTTTCAAATTTTCGATAAGCTCATTTACGATATTCGCACCGCCAT
>CAZWAS010000004.1:48607-53151 GCA_964631915.1 uncultured Spirochaetales bacterium
GAAAAATCATCAAGGTCAAAATCCAAAGTTTCGAAGGGAAGAATCTCGTAGTGGAGCGCACGGCGGTGGGAAGCGCGAACCACAGGGTGTTAGGGCAATTCTCCATGCCTGCGGGAAATGAATCGCCGGATTCTCAACCCGAGAATGTTCAGGTGAAACGTTCCTATCCGAAAGTCGGGCGGAACGATCCTTGTCCGTGCGGAAGCGGAAAGAAATATAAATACTGTCATGGGAATTAGCGGGTTCCTCCATCGGAAAACACGGTTTTCACGGCTGCCGGCTGTTTTTGAACGCTCGTGGAATCAGTGTATGCCCGTATGAGAGTGAATAACGCGAACAATCCGATGATGACGAAAACCAATTTTCTCATAACCGTTGCTCCTCAGTTTACTTCAAGAACTTTAAAGGATCAAGAGGTTCGCCCCGTTTGAACACTGAAAAATGCAGATGAGAACCTGTACTGTACCCGCTGTTTCCCATCTCGGCTACCTTCTGCCCCTGATTCACGCGTTCCCCTTTCGATATGAGGATAGTGTCGAGATGAGCGTAGAGGGTCTGGTATCCGTCTGAATGGCTTAATATGATGTATTTACCGAATACATCGTGAGTTCCGATCATTGCGACTTTCCCTTCCATTGCAGCTCGTACCGGGGTTCCGATGCTGTTGGCGATATCTATGCCGTTATGGAAACGACGCACATTCGTGAACGGGTCGTTCCTCATGCCAAATTTCGATGTTAGCCTGCCTGTAGTCGGATAGATGAAGAGTTCTCCGAGAATGCGTTTCAAATCCGTGGGGTTCATACTCGCTCCGGGAATGAACAGCTCCTGTCCGGGCTGGATCACGGCGGACTGCATATTGTTCGCATCCAGAATCGCGTTAAGAGTGATTCCATGTGCCTGCGCTATACCGCTCAGACTGTTTCCCCTTTTCACCGTATAGAGAATGCCATTTATATTCGGCACTAAGAGCTCAGTACCAGCCACTATCCTTTTCACATCGCGGATCTTGTTGACGCTGATCAGCGTATCGAGATTTGTTTTCATTTTCGCTGCTACGCCTGCAAGCGTCTCGCCTTTGCCGAGTTTATATTTGGTGAACGAAACGCTGGAAAGAATTCTTCCTTGTGGAAGCGATACGGCATCACCTTCATCTTCTCCGGAATCGTAGTTCGGATATGCATATGCGGAAAGGAGTTCTTCCAATCCCGGATCTTCGGGCAAAGCGAAGTTTCGGGGAAGTCCGTACGTTTTCCAGAACACCATTTTCTGCGGCGCTATGCATGACAGCGATACAATAAACAGAAGACCCGCAAGATAAAACGGCAGGCGTGCGGAGTAAAGTTTTTGCGTTTTCAACCTGGGAATAATGCGGGGGGATACCGGAGCAGAGAGCAAAGATTTTCGAGGAGCGATAGTGAGAACCGATGTTCTCCTCCGTTGTATTCTCTGGTTCTGAAAAAGTGCTTCCATTGTTTCTGATCCTTATATCTGATATCGACAATTTCCAGCAGGCATATTAATATATAGTTGCGGCATCTTCGATACGTGCAGCAATCTTCGCCATATCGGTGTGGGAATAGTGTTCATCATCTATGAAAAAACGTAAAATTTCTCCGATCGTCAGTGTACTGAGCGCATGTCTGTTTGCAGTCGTCGTCAAAATGTTCGGCATCGATATTATGCGGGTTCAAGGGCATTCCATGGAACCGTTCATAGAATCCGGAACGATCATCCTCATCAACAAGGCTGCGTATGGGCTCCAGGTGCCGTTCTCCCATTCGTATTTTTTTCTCTGGTCGAAACCTGCATACGGCGACATAGTGGTTTTTCTGAATAAACGCGATAATCTGAAAGCAATAAAACGGTGCATTGGAAAGGGCGGAGACCCGATACTAGTTGAGAAGGGGTACATGGTCATCGGAAACACGGTCGTTCCGCTCGATGCGGCGCAGTACGAAACATTTTTTCCGTATTCGGAAGTGCCCGAAGATTCCATATTCGCCGTAGGAGACAATCTCGACATTTCCGTAGATTCGCGCGAGTACGGCTTCATACCCCTAAAGGAAGTACAAGGAAAGGTATTATTTTTGCGCAAATCTTCGATGAGGGGGGAGTAGATCCTGAATACGAGCGAGATCAAAAAAAATATACGAATAAAGATCGTTTTAGGCTTTATCGCTGCGGTCATTCTCCTCCTCGGATGGAAATTCGGGTCTCTCATGCTTTTTAAACATAAAGAACCTTCGGGAAACCAGACCAGACTCCCCTTAGTCGTTCGGGGACCGATTCTCGATAGAAACGGGAAAATACTCGCGATTCAGACCCAACTGAATACCGTGACTGCTTGGACTCCGAACCTCGAAAATCGCGAGGAAACCGTTGGATTGCTGTCCGAAGCGCTCAATCTGGATAAAAATATACTGACCGAAGAATTTCAGGCAAGAACGGGTTTCATGTACATCAAACGAAAAATTTCTCCTACAGAGAGCAAAAAAATCGAAACGATGCTTGCAGAAGGAAAACTGAAAGGAATATATCTCGAACCGGAATACGGAAGGAATTATCCGGAAAAAAATCTCGCATGCCATGTGATCGGGTACGTCGGACTCGATAATAATGGACTAGAGGGCATAGAGTACACCTTCAACGATGTACTTTCTCCATCTGTGGAAAAAAAGAAAGAAATATTCGGGAATCAAGTTTTTCTGACGCTCGATTCGAATGTGCAATATTTTACCGAACGGATAGCGAAGAAAGCATATGCAGAGAACAATGCCGATGCAGTCATGATCTTCGTCATGGATGCAAAAACTGCAGAGATCCTTGCATATGTTTCAATACCAGACTACGACCTCAACAATTTCTCCGAGTATTCTCAAGAACGGAGGAAAAATCTTCCGATTCAGATGAATTATGAACCGGGCTCCGTCTTCAAAATTTTTTCTCTCGCCTCGATTCTCGAATTGGGGGGGATTTCTGAACATACGACATTCACATGTAACGGAAAATACGAAAGAATTCTCTCGAGTGGCGAAAAGATTTCGATCGGCTGTCTGGGCGTACACGGTAGCGTGAATGCGGATAAAATACTGCAGTTCTCATGCAACGCTGGGGCTGCGTATGCTTCTGATACTGTCACTGCAGGGAATTTCAATACTATATTAAGGCAGTTTGGTTTCGGCGAGAAAGTCGGTATTCCGTTGAATGGGGAAAGTTCTGGGAGCTTCAGATCGCCTGAACGCTGGTCAGCCAGGTCCAAGCCGACTATTGCCATCGGTCAGGAAATCTCGGTAACCACGATGCAAATACTCGCAGCAGCTACTGTCTTTGCAAACGAAGGAACGCTTCTTAAGCCGCACATAGTGAAAAAAATACTCTCTTCAGAGGGGGAAGTCTTGCAGGAATTCCAACGCGAACCGCTTCACAAGGTGATCAGCAAAGAAAACGCGCGCAAAATTTTGGGAATGATGGAAAACGCCGTACTCGGCACAGGAACAGCGAGAAGGGCCGGTGTCGAAGGTATGCGGATTTCGGCAAAAACCGGCACGGCTCAGACCTACGATCCGAAGACCGGTTCGTATTCGAAAGAGGCCTATCTTGCATCTTGTATTTCGTTTTTCCCGACCGATTCACCTGAGTTCGTCACGTATACAGTCATCGTACATCCCAAAGCCGATAGTTATTTCGGAGGACGCATAGCTGCTCCTGTGGCCAAGGAAATAGCTGAAGAGCTGATAACGTATTTCAGCCTTTCAAAATCGAACGATCGGACCTATGAGCACACAGGGAAAATAGTCATCCAGAAACCCCAGCCTCTGAATGTAACCGATGTTGTTCCGGATTTTTCTGGGGTGCCGAAAAAACTGTTGCTTCCGCTTTTCGATCGAAAGGATATAACCGTCAAGATCAAAGGAGATGGTTGGGTAGTCCGGCAGAATCCGCCTCCGGGAACTCCGGTCGTCTCAGGGATGATCATCTCGTTGGAGCTCGAATGAGCTTTTTCGAACAAAATTTGGCTCATTTAAAATCAGCATTCCCTGATATAGAAAAGAGTATTATTTCACGGTTCGAACCATCAACGGAACTGAGTATCATACGAACTTCCTCCGGATGGCCTACCGGATTTTATGGAGACCGATATCTCCATTCCAAGCATGATCCGTGGAGAGAGGCCGAACGCATAATCCGGAGCGGTATTTCAGGGCCAGTCAGTTGCTGCATATGTGCGGGCTTCGGTCTCGGATACTTGGCCGAACAGTGTCTCATTCAGTTCCCGTCCGCACACGTTATTCTTGTTGAACCGGATATCCCCTTGTTTCTCGCCGCCTTGAAATCCAGGGATCTCGGGGCTGTTTTTACATCGAAGAAAGTAAGCCTCCTCCTGGGTACGGATCCAGATGCCGTGGTGATGGTGCTGAACACTTTGGATACCACTTCGATACAGCTGGTGCAGCTGAGATCCGTATACGATACACATGAACAATATTTCCGGCAACTCGAGCGAACGCTTCAGACCTTCCTCGCGCGGAAAGAAATAAACA
>CAZWAS010000004.1:53170-53415 GCA_964631915.1 uncultured Spirochaetales bacterium
ACATGAATACTTTAAAACGGTTCGGCAAATTATGGATACGCAATCTGACAAAAAACCTCGCTCTTATGGCGAAAGCGGAAAAGATACGGAAGCTTGAACATGCATTCAAGGGGATCCCTTCCCTGCTGCTCGCAGCAGGTCCGAGCCTCGACAGTGTACTGCCGCATTTGCGAGAACTTCGGAAACGATGCGTGATTGTTGCTGTGGATACGGCACTCCGGGCATGCCTCAGATCCGACGTTGTG
>CAZWAS010000004.1:53425-55328 GCA_964631915.1 uncultured Spirochaetales bacterium
ATTTTGTTGTTATCGTCGATCCTCAGTACTGGAACACAAGACATCTTGATTGGTGCTTCCTTGACGGTATACGTCTCATATCCGAATCCTCCACTCACCCGCGGGTGTTCAAGAATTTCAGCGGTGAACTCTTTTTTTGCAGTTCGCTCTTTCCTCTCGGTACCTTTTTTGAAAAAACGTTAGGTGAATTTGGGAAAATAGGGGCGGGAGGCTCGGTATCCACTTCTGCATGGGATTTTATCCGGAAAACCGGCTCCAACCCCATTTTCTGCGCAGGGCTCGATCTCGGTTTCCCCGACCTTACGACGCATTGCAAAGGCAGTTTTTTTGAGGAACGAGTACATTTTCTGTCCAGTAGAACCTACCCGGGAGAGACCATGGCTTTTCTTGCATTGCGCGATGCATCGCCGTTCAAAGTATTGGCTAACGATGGAGGTTACACGCTCACTGATAAAAGGATGATAATATATAAATGGTGGTTCGAAAACCAAATAAAGCAACACCCTGAAACGGAAACCTTCTCGCTTTCTTCGAAAGCCGTTTCCATCGACGGAATTCCCTACACGGACATCGACACCCTTCTCTCTTATCCCGACCGTAGAGAAGAAATCGAAATTATACTGAAAGCGAGGAAGTGTTCTTCGCGTTCGCAAGACGGCCCGTTACGGGAATCCTTGCATGCATTGATTCAAGAAATGGAACAGCTTGAACATTCCGCTTCACACGGAATCGTTGCAGCATCGCTCCTAGAAAAAAGGATGATGATTCCACACGAGAGGAAAAGGCTTCTCGCCGAACTGGATGTGATCGATAGAAACATTCTCTCCCAAGGTTCGAAGGAAATTGTAGGGTTTTTGCTCCAGGATGTGATACAGCACATCGTCCAAACCCAAAGCGCAACCAGGAACAGCGAAGAGAGCCTACACACTTCGCTTGTAATGTACACACGGATCCATGAGTCAGCCGTATTCCATAAGCAAATTCTGAAACAGGCTGCGGATAGGCTATAAAAAAGGCTGTCGTCGGATTATTCCTCAGACAGCCCCCTATCGTGCCCTATGCAATCGCCACGGTTATTTTTTATTGGAAACTTTTTTTGCCGCGCTTTTTTTCATCGTTGTGGAAGTTTTCACCTTCGAAGTTTTGGCTGCGGCTTTGGAGGCCGTAGAAGTTTTCTTGGTGCCGGTACTTTTTCCTGCTGCCCGTTTGTCTTCGATTACAGCCTGAGCAGCTGCCAGTCGTGCGATCGGAACGCGGAACGGCGAGCATGAAACATAGTTCAACCCCACCCTATGACAGAATTTCACGGATTTTGCCTCTCCGCCGTGCTCTCCACAGATTCCGCACTTAAGTTTCGGTCTTGTGGTTCTTCCTCTTTCAACGGCATGCTTCACGAGATATCCTACACCCGTCTGATCGAGAGATTGGAAAGGATCGTCTTTGAAAATGCCTGCTTTCTTCTCATCCACATAATCAGGGAGGAAGCGGCCGGCATCGTCGCGGGACATGCCGAGCGTCATCTGTGTCAGATCGTTGGTACCGAAACTGAAAAACTCCGCAACCTCCGCAATCTGATCCGCCAGAAGTGCCGCTCTGGGGACCTCTATCATCGTGCCTACGAGATAGTTCACTTTCTGTCCGGATTTTTCAATGATCGCATCCGCGACTTTCCTCGTTCTTTCCTCGAGCAACTTGAGTTCTTTTTTGTCTATCACGAGCGGGTGCATGATCTCCGGTTCGACCTTGATCCCTTTCTTCGTACACTCGCATGCTGCCTCTATGATTGCCTGCACCTGCATATCCAAAATCTCGGGATACGTTATGCAAAGGCGGCAGCCGCGGTGGCCGAGCATGGGGTTCGCCTCATGGAGCTGTTCCACACGGTGGCGCACTTTTTCATACG
>CAZWAS010000004.1:55364-61717 GCA_964631915.1 uncultured Spirochaetales bacterium
TCCGTGTGGGGTACAAATTCGTGGAGGGGAGGATCGATGAGTCGTATGGTGACGGGAAGGCCGTCCATGGCTTTAAATATACCCTTGAAGTCTTCGCGCTGGAACGGGAGAAGTTTGGAAAGCGCCTTCTTTCTGGTTTCCAGATCGTCGGCTACAATCATTTCCTGAATTGCAAGGCGTCGCTCTTCAGTATCGAAGAACATGTGTTCTGTTCTGCAAAGGCCGATCCCCTCTGCGCCGAGTTTACGGGCGTATTCGGAATCGTACGGAGTATCGGCATTGGTCCGTACTTTGAGCTTTCGGATTTCATCCGCCCACTGCATGATTGTCGTGTATGCTGCGGGAAGTTCTGGTTGCACCAGCTTCAGCGCTGTGCGATACACATCGCCCGACGAACCATTCAGCGTTATTTCGTCGCCTTCTTTGATCACCGTGTTTCCTACTGTGAACAGCTTTTTTTCATAATCGATATTAAGCTTTTCGCATCCTACGATACAGCACTTGCCCCAGCCCCTGGCTACAACGGCCGCATGGCTGGTTTTTCCGCCGGTGGCTGTGAGGATTCCTTTTGCAGCGTGCATGCCCCCAACATCTTCAGGACTTGTCTCTTTCCGGACGAGGATAACGTCTTTTCCCTGCGCCGCCCACTCTTCCGCAGTTTTAGCGGTGAACACGACTTTCCCGGCTGCAGCTCCGGGAACCGCGTCGATGCCGGATACCAGATAATTGGCCTTGAGCGCTTCTTTTTGCGTGGGATCGATAATAGGATAAAAAATGCCCTCAATGTCCTTGTCTTTGATGCGAAGCACAGCATCTTCTTTGGTTATGAGCTTTTCCGCTACCATGTCTACAGCGATTTTGAATGCAGCGGCCGGGCTTCGCTTTCCGGTTCTGCACTGAAGCATATAAAGCTTACCTTCTTCCACCGTGAATTCGAGATCCTGCATTTCTTTATAGTGGTTTTCGAGGATTTTTCTGACTTGCACGAGCTGTTTATATGCTTTCGGATCGGCTTTTTCAAAATCCTGAAGCTTTATCGGCGTACGAATACCTGCAACGACATCTTCACCCTGAGCATTGATGAGGTAATCACCATAAAACACATTCTCGCCCGTGTTTGGATCACGGGTAAAACATACACCGGTTCCAGAAGTTTCTCCCTTATTTCCGAACACCATCTGAACGACATTCACCGCTGTTCCGATGATACCCTGTATTTTTTCCACTTTGCGATACGTAACCGCTTTTTCAGCCATCCAGCTTCCGAATACAGCACCGATGGCTCCCCAGAGCTGTTCGATAGGATCCTGAGGGAAGTCCTTTCCCAACTGTTTACGATATATCTGCTTGAATTCATTTATCAGGGATTCGAGTTCCGTTTCGTTGACGTCGGTATCGTTTATTTTCTCTGATGCAGGTTTTCCGAGCCGAACCCTGGTGAGCCGATTCTTGAGTTTGTCGAAGGCCTCGTCGAACTCTTCCCGTTTAATACCCATAGCAGTCGAACCATACATCATAATGAAACGACGATACGCATCGAGAGCGAATCTCCGGTTCCCTGTTTTTTTCGCCAGCCCTTCCACCGAGGCATCGGTGAGGCCGAGGTTAAGAATAGTCTCCATCATGCCAGGCATGGAAATGGGTGCCCCAGAACGCACAGAAACGAGGAGAGGATCTTTCGGATCGCCGAGTTTCTTCCCAACAAGACGTTCGAGTTTAGCTAAGTTGACTTTCACCTCTTCCTCAAGTCCCGCAGGGTATTTCTTACCGTTCTTGTAGTAAAGGTCACACACCTCGGTCGTAATAGTGAACCCTCCGGGAACAGGAAGGCCGATAGCCGTCATTTCAGCGAGCCCGGCACCTTTTCCGCCCAAGAGTTCTTTCATGGTTCCATTGCCTTCGGCTTTGTTGCCGCCGAAGAAATAAACAAATTTTGTTTTTGCCATAATTAGTGTATTAACCTCCGAATCATTGGCAGTCGCAGAATTGCAATACGACACAAAAGCCTTTCCCTTTACGATACGAGACAAAATTTTTTCTACGAGAAAGCCTCCATGTTTTCTTGCGATCTTCCAAACAGCCCAGGAATTAGCATATTTGACGAAATTATACAAATTATAGACAAAGTAAAACAAAAGGCCGCGGTTGTCAAGGTTGGACACTCGCGGCCCATAAAATATTTATTATATTTCAGTCTGACTTCCGTCTTCCGTGTACCTACGCCATCTTCGACAATCGGCCGGCACTCCTCCTTCCCTATATTTCTCATTCACGCGATATATGCTTCGAGGAATTGGCTCCGCGTAGGATGCTGAAGCCGTTTCAGTGCTTTTTTTTCGATCTGCCTGATCCGTTCTTTCGTCAGATTATACTTGTCTCCGATTTCTTTCAGCGAAAGGGGGGTGCTCCCGTTCAAACCGAATCTGTACTGGATTATTTCGGCTTCCTTGTTCGATAGAGAGGATAAAATACCATTGATATCCTCCTTGAGCGCTTTTTCGACTATCACGTTCTCCGGAAGACTGGAACCCGTATCTTCGACGAAATCTCCCAAGATAGAGGAATCTTTTTCGGTATACACAGGTGTCTCGAGAGAGATCAGATCTCTTGAAATGTTCAGAAGGTCCGCTACATGGTTTTCTTCCATGTTGAGCAGGCGTGCAATTTCCTTCACCTCAGGTTCTTCTCCCTTCTCGGCGTGGAGTTGTTTTTTCGCTTTTTCGATCTGAACGAGTTCATTCGCTCTATTCAGCGGCAATCGTATCATTCTCGACTTTTCGCATATAGCTTTGAGAATCGCCTGCCGTATCCACCACACTGCATAGGATATGAAATGGTACCCCTTATCCACATCGAACCGCTCGATCGCATTCATCAGACCGATATTTCCCTCGCTTATAAGATCGGAAAGCGGTAACCCCTGATTCTGATATTTCTTTGCCACATTCACGACGAAACGAAGATTCGACCGTATAAGCATGTCTTTTGCCTGTTTGTCGCCTTCTCTAGCTTTTCGCGCATAATGATCCTCTTCCTCTCGGCTGAGTAAAGGTATTTTGTTTATTTCTTTCAGATACATGGATAGTATATTTTCATCTTCATGCCTGGCTTCCGCCGATCGTCTCTGTTTTTTCTGTGCTACTGCCGTCATCGCGTTCCTCCCAACACAGATTAATAAGCAATAACCGTGCCAGGATTGGCATTTTAGGATATTTCTAATTGCTTGCAGAACAAAGAAATAAAAAGTCGCTTTTTCTCTCTGGAGCACAACAAGGATTGCACTGCGTCATTATTACACACATTGAGGATTGTTCGTCTTTTTTGTATCAGAATAATCCATTCGGCAGCTCTTCTTCTCCCGGAGTGCGTCCACAGCAAACAGAAAAAGAAAGACCGCTGCCGCAAAAACACGTATCGTTGGTAGATTTTCCGCTGTTTTTTCTGAAATTGACATATACATAGGGGTCATCAAGGCGTTTCGGCACGACAAAAAACGGAAAAACGATTGTTACATTCCGAAATAACACCTTTTTTTCTTCAGGGCCCTTGCCTTCTAATATGCCGGAAGACCTTAGTTCTTTCCAATATTCGAGTATGAGGTCTCGTATCATATCGCGTTCGGCCAAAGTGCCGAAACGGCCTGAACGCTTCGTCCTTATGTACCGTTCCGCATGGATCGAATAAAAGGCTTTCCAATCATCGAGTTCACTGGTTTTCTGCTTAGACATTCCATATTCGTTGGCAAAACGGTCGATCATCTTTTCGGAATATTTCGTTTTCTGAATTTTTTGTGCCACCACCCAACTCTTAATGGCACTATTCGTCATTCCCAGCTTCTTGAATGTGATTCCGAGGAAAAAAAGGATCCGAGAAAGGTCTTTCGTACTCTGAACCGGACAGTCTTCCATGGCCGTTTTGAGACAGGCTAAGGCATTTTTCGCATCGTGTTTCGCCAAATGATCGATGGCTTTTTGCAGTTCCATTTTCCATACGGCCGCACTCATTTCGTTGCACTCCCACTCCCTGTGAAATTTACTCATGTAATCCGTTTTTGGCAAGAAAGATACTATTTTTTCTTGACCTCTTTGTGTTCTGTTTTTATATTTTTCTTGAATACTTTACATGTTCCTTAATTAACAATTTATATCTCATTTTCATTCAGGAGGGACGCTGTGAAAATAAAACCAATCGGCGATAGGGTTCTTGTTAAAATGGAAGAAGTGGAAACCCAGACGAAAGGAGGAATTCTCATTCCTCAGACTGCCCAGGAAAAGACCCAAATGGGTACTGTGATCGAAGTGGGCGATGACAAGGATGCTATCAAAGTGAAGGTCGGCCAGAAGGTCATGTACGACAAGTATGCCGGAACTTCGATCAAGGTAGAAGGAGTCGAACAGCTGTTGCTGAAAATGAGCGACATTCTGGCTGTAATCGAAAAATAATCCGGGGGGAAGAGCAGCGCATGCTGCTCTTTTTTTTATCCGTATGATCATATCACTGTGTAGCGTATAAAAAACGTTCGACATCTTCTAACACCAGGTTTTTTTCCTTAAAACTCCTGGCTGTTTTCGGAAGCGAATCGAGAAAAAATGGCCCGTAATTTTTTCTCAGCAGCCTCGAGTCGAGTATAAGAACTGCTCCGCGATCCGTACTCTTTCTCATAAGTCTGCCGAACCCCTGTTTCAGCTTCATGACGGCCTCGGGGATGAGGAATTCCATGAATGCATTACCATTCCTCTTTTCTATAGCTTCCATACGCGCACTCACGACAGGATCCGTAGGCACTTTGAACGGCAATCTGCATATGATGACCACTGAAAGAGCTTCTCCCGGAGCGTCCACTCCTTCCCAAAATGAGTCCGTGGCGAAAAGTACGCTCGCTACATCGTCCTGAAAACGCTTCAAAAGCTTCGCCCTGTCGTCGTCACCCTGTCGGAAAACTGTTATGCCCCTTTTGTTCAAGCGTGTTTTCACGTGTTCATAGACGACCTTGAGCATTTCGAAGGAGGTAAACAGCACAAGAGCCCTGCCCTCGGAGATTTCCAGAACATCTCCGAGGAAAGATTCGAGAAACACTGGGAATTCCACATCATCGGGAAAAGGGGCATCAGAGGGAATGCCTATCAGCACGTTTTTTTCGTATGGAAAGGGGGATGGGAAGCTTCTGCATTGTATGTTTCTGAGCGAAAAACCTGTCAACCCGACGCGCCGTTTCCAGAAGTCGAAACTATCCCGTACGGCGAGCGTAGCGGATGTGCAAATAACGGTGTGATACGGCTCGAACACAGCATCGCATATGAGCTTCGAAATATCGAGGGGAGTAATGATGAAGGTGACATACAGATCGCCTCGGGAGGTCCTTCCCTTTTCAAGCCAGAATATTCTATCTTCATGTTCCTCGAGTCGCTGAAACCGTTCGCATATACCTGCAAATTCCTCGAGCCTGCGCATGATGATCCGTGTTTCGAAGACCTCAGGCAGCTCGTAGTCGACATCGGAAAGGGTCGAAAACCGGTTCTCACAAATTTCGATGAGATCAAGCGTAAGTGTCTGGAGCTTTCGCATGGACTCGATAATCTTCTCTCCTGCACTTTGAGAGAGTGCTTTTGAATAACGGAGATTTTGCTGCCCGCCGAGCAGTTCCTGTGCGGAAATTGTGAGGAGTTCTGCCTCATCCTTCACTGTTCCGGTGATTTTTCGCATGGCTTTGAAATCCTTATCGTCCCCGAAACGCCGTTCGAGTGCTGTGAGCAGTCCAGAATTCCTCCCGCGTTTCTTTCTGAACAGTCTGAAAAGTTGTTTGTTGATGGTATATTTATTGAACGAATCGGAAAAATATGATGTCGCATTTTTTTCGATATTGTGAGCTTCGTCGAAAATGATACGCTGAAAAGGAGGCAGAACAGCGGTGCTTTCGAATCCTGCTCCGGAGATTCGCATCGAAAGATCGGAGAACAGAAGATGATGATTTGCGATGAGCACTTGGGCGGAGGCGGCTTCGCGCTTTGCCTTCAAGACAAAGCATACCTCTCTGTGGGTGCAGCGCAGCCCCATGCATGTATCCGATTCAGAGCATACAGAATTCCATACATCATCATCCGGCACGAATGGGAGGTCGGATTTCGAGCCAGTAGCAGAAGATTCGACCCATGTGCGTAAGGCGTGTATCTGCTCCTGTGCAGGGCCGAACAGAGAAACATCGTCTTCCGTTTCGGAAAGTCTCCGCATGCAGAGATAGTTGGCTCGCCCCTTGACGAGCACCGATTTGACTTTTGAACCAAGGAGACGTTTGACGACCGGTATGTCTTTTTCAATCAGCTGTTGCTGAAGATTGATCGTCGCGGTGGAAATAA
>CAZWAS010000004.1:61734-62509 GCA_964631915.1 uncultured Spirochaetales bacterium
TCTCTGCCCAGACAAAAGCGGGAATGAGATATGCGAACGACTTCCCTACGCCGGTTCCCGCTTCGATGGAATATATTGAATCAGTGTTAAACCCTTTACAGACTTCTTTCAGCATCTCTATCTGGGATGCTCTGGGTTCGAAACCTTCGATGATCGAACAGAGTTTACCTCCGCTGTCTATGAGTTCTGCGAGTTTTTCAACATCTAAGAAACGCGTTTCTTTTTTGCGTACGGGTTCGGCGACGACATACAGATATTCCACGCAATTGTCGATTATGTAGAAACCGATACCTCCATTGCCGAGCCTCGCCGCGATGGATAAATCCGCATCGCTCGGAGCAAGCCTGCCCTTCGGATGATTATGTATCACTACATCACCTTTTTCCATGTACGGATCCAGGGCAGGTACGGCATGCTCGTTCCCTCTCGCTGCAAAAACGATTTGTCCGACGACTCCCTCGCTGTTCAGTTTGCCGACAACAAGAACCTCATTACCGTCGCATTTGGAGATTTCTTTCTGTATGTTCTGTATTACCAGAGGATCGAGACGCTCGGAAACAGGTATAGGCATCAGGTATCAAACTCGCGGATCATGTTCACAATCAATTTCTTTAAGTCGCTTTCCACCTGTTTTCCTGTTTCCACGACTTCCTGATGGCTTAGCGGTTTTACAGCTATACCTGCCGCAAAATTGGTGATGCACGATACACCGAGCACCTTCATCCCCAGATAACATGCAGCTATCACTTCAGGAACCGTAGACATACCCACCATA
>CAZWAS010000005.1:0-4035 GCA_964631915.1 uncultured Spirochaetales bacterium
AAGCAGTGACGGTTCCTATCACTTTTCCCCAGTACATGAACGCCCCTTACACCGTGAAAACTCATACCCCTGCCTGTACCTCATACTACCGTGCACCTCAATGGTATCCACAATTCCGATTATGCTTTGATCGACACATGTTTTCGAGAATCCATCGGTCATTCTAGCGGAGCTTCCCCCTACGACGAGCACGAGCTCTCCTGTACCCGCACCGACAGAATCTAAAGCGACAAAAGTCTGGCCGCCTGGCTTGAGCGTTTCAATGTCGATCGGTAAAACGATCAACATTTTGACCCCTTCAAGGCTCCGATCTTTCTGCGTACACACTACCGAGCCGACTACTGTGCCTACGATCACGTATTCCCCCTCTCCCGTCTCTCCGTCCGCAACTGGACCGAAATGGCGGAAAGAACTTCCTGCGTTATCTCTTCGACATCAAAATTGCACCTTTCGTCTCCGAGCCTTTCCCAAGCCGAAGCTTTTCCGCTGCAACGGAGCAGATCAAGAAGTCTCTGCGTCTCAGTGGTAATATATTCTATATTCCATGCCATAACCTGATGGCAAGCGACATCGTCCGTAGTGCGGATGAATTTGTGCTTTAAATTCTGAGCCGTCTTCAGAGCCAGAGCGGTATAGTAATTGATTTTGCTGATGCCGCTATCTATGATCCGGGGATAGTCAGAATCGCAGAGTCCCGATGCCCCGTGCATAACAAGCGGAACATCTACGAGACGTGCTATTTTCGCCACTCTTTCCAGATCGAGTTTCGGCATGCCTTTATACGGTCCATGTACGTTTCCGAACGATATTGCAAGAGCGTCAATCTGTGTCTGCCTTACGAAATCCTGTGCCTGATCGGGATCGGTCATGATGCTCCGCACATCCGCATACATGCCTATCTCCACTGCCGACCCTCCGACTGCTCCGAGTTCTGCTTCTACAGATACGCCTTTTGCATGTGCATACATCACAACTTCTTTTGTCTTCTTCAGATTTTCTTCGTATGTAAGATGGGACCCGTCGAACATCACACTGGATATCCCGTATCGAATCGCTTTCTGTATGGATTCGAAATCCGTTCCATGGTCGAGAATTGTAGCCACCGGAACATCCGAATATTCTGCAGCCGAAACAATAAGCGGAACACCGATTTCGATTGGCAAGGAAGGGCAGAGCCCTTGGTTGTGACAGAGACAAAGCGGAGAGTCGCAGTTGTTTGCGGCGAAAATATGACCTATGACTTTTTCTATGCTTCCGCCCCAGAAATTCGGAATACCGTAAGCACCATGACGAGTGTGCTTGAGCAGATTTTTAAGAGTTACATGACCCATAATGACCACATCATTTTATGGCGCATGTTGAACAATACCTTTCGACCTCAGCTCTGCAAGACGCCGATAATCCGCTTTTACATTATTATATATACTTTTGAAGAGTTCGAAATATTCCATATATAATTCGTGATTCTTTGCATCGGGTTCCATGGGATCAATGTATTCCGCCCATTCTTTGCACATGGAGTAATTCTTGAATATGCCTGTCGCAACTCCTGCGAGCACAGCATCACCGAAAGGAGCACCTGTCCTTTTTTTTGTCAACACCGTCGGAGCATTGAACACATCCGTTATGATCTTCCTCCAGAGTGAACTCTTTGCTCCTCCTTCATGCATGACAATGGGAGCATTGATTTTCATCCCCGTCTTTTTTATCAGGCGGAATGAATCGTACATCGCATATGCCACCCCTTCCATGGTAGCACGTACGATATGACCCTTGGTGTGGTTTAAGGATAAGCCGAAAATGCAACCTCGCGCATGAACATCCCATATCGGCGTGCGTTCACCCATGAGAAAGGGGAGTACCACCAGACCCTCGCTTCCAGCAGGGGCTTTGAAGGCCTGCTGATTCAGCAGATCGTAGGAGTCGATCGCGAACGAACGTTCCACGGAAAGTTCCAGATGAGAAATAGTATCGCGGATATATCGTATCGACATACCTCCGGTGGTGGTCGTAGGAATAGTGATATAGGTGTCTTTCGGACTCGCGGTGAAGCCCATGGCTATCATTTCAAACAGGAAATTCGTATTCCTATGAATAATACCGAAATTCCCGCATGTGCCGAGATTACATTGAATATCCCCTTCCTCAGTGACGCCGCTCGCTATGCAGGCAGCATTGAAATCAGCCTGCCCTGCTGCTACTGGAATACCAGCGATAAGCCCGACTTCTTCCGCAGGGCTGGTATGAAGTTCTCCTACGATCTCGTCGCAGAAACGGAGTTCCGGCAGCAATTTCTTGTCAATGTCGAGCAAATTCAAGATCTCATCGTCAAAACATTTCTTCCGTATATCGTAAGCAACCCCGAAGAACACCGCATTCTGATGCACCAAGGTATATGTTCCCGTGAGCTTATACACAATGTATCCCTCGATCGTGAGGATTTTATGGATTTTCCCGTACGAATCCGGTCTGTGCTTCCGTTCCCATAGCAGATTCACCAAGGAGGGATGGTCATCAAGCCGGTTCGCAGTTATTGCAAAAACCCTCTGTTCTCCGATTTTGTCCTTCACGAACTGTACTTCCTCTGTAGCCCTGCGGTCCATCAGATTATATGCATTGTGAATAGGAGTCCCCGATTTGTCGACCATCACCATGCAGGGAAGAGCGGAAGATACTGCTATACCTTTTATCGTTTCCGGTTCAATATTCGCAATGCGGATGCAATCTCGTATTATATCGCAGGCGATGTTCCAATACTTCGCCGGATCGTGTTCCGACCAGCCAGGATTCCGGCTTATGATCGGGTATTCACGGAAGGAATACGAAAGCACCTTGCCTTGGGTGTCTATGATACAGCCCTTTGCTCCGCCCGTACCGAAATCCAAACCCAATAGGAAATCCGCCATACACGTCTCCTTATTGTATATTGACGAAAAGATCCCACTTGAAATACGTGTTGACGGCTTCGGCCACAATATCCGCACAATGGGATCTCACGAATCCACCGTGATGCGGGAATCCGTTTTTACACATAAAATCCATGAGAGTCTGCAACTTCGGAATCTTGCAGACTGCGATCCCTCCATCCATGGATGTCGGATCGGCAGTGAACTCACCTTCACCGAGATACGCTTTTATCTTTCCCTTAACATCATCCGTCATTATCCGGAAAAATGTCATGGGTCCCGGCGCAACTTTTCCTTTTATCGCACCAAAACATGACTCGTATCCAAGAGAAGCACCAAGCACATCGAGCTCGGATATTTCGATATCTCCACCCATAAATCCTTTCGGGAAATTGCTGCAATGGGTGCAGATGCATTTATCCCTTTCATCGCCGTAATTGTTGTTCCAATCCATCAGAGCAGAGGGGTTTCCGGAGGCAAGCGTGAGCGCATACATACCTACAGCTCCTGCAATATCGACTTCGCAAGCCATAGGAACCAGGGCGTTTCCCAACATGCTCATAGCGGCGCATGCTGCACATCCGTAACTTTTTTGAATAGATGTCCAACATTGAACGGTGGCAGCATGTATGTCGTTTTCTTCAATCCAGCGCGAAATTGCGACAAAAAGCTTCGCTTCTTTCATGATGTTTTCTTCTTTCATCAAAGGAGGTATCTTGCCGTACCGTTTCAGCTCAACAATAGAAGCCTTCACTTTGTCATCCGAATCTTTTAACATCTGTGCCGAAGCTATTATTTCGGACAAGTCAATCGTTACAATCGTGATTCCGGATGCCTGGAAAAGCTTTTCGCTTGCACGTACTGTCTGAAATGCAGCAGGGCGGGCCCCGATCGCACAGATTCTTGCATTTCTTAATCCTCGCACAACTCGGCAAATGCGTGCAAATCTGTGGATATCTTTCGTAAAACTGTCGCTCTCTATAGAACAAGTATGGAATGTCGTGTTTGTGAACGGAATACCATACTGATAAAGATTATTGCAGACAGAAAGCTTTCCACAGAAAGAATCGCGCCGCGATTCGATGCTTTCCTTTCCAAGCTCATCATCGAATGCATGGACAAGTATCGG
>CAZWAS010000005.1:4080-15644 GCA_964631915.1 uncultured Spirochaetales bacterium
GATTCCCAGCTCATCCCCAAAATTGGGAAGAGATATTATGATGCCGTCTATATCGTATCTGCGTTCGTTGAACAACTTGAGATATTTTTTCGCATCTTCGAGTGTCTCGACTGCACCCGAAGATGTCGCATTCTCCGGAAGGATAATGGAATCGTAACCCAATTTGGATAGTTTAACCAACAGTTCTCTGCGTCCGGAAATAGCGAGCGCAGGGTTAAAAAAACCTCTGTTCCCTGTCAGAATTCCAAATGTCGTCCTTGCTTTCATCCGCATACTCCTTTTTCAGCAATCGACCGATCCGCTCACACAGTGCCGGATAGATCCCTCATGGCGATGATAGTAAAGGAATAAGGAGACGTACGCATCGCCGGGGTTGACGGAAACATGCACTATTTTGACTAAAAGCAGGGAAGGCATGAGGTCCAGAACATCAAAAGAAAGCGGCTCGACCTGTTCAGTTCTCGATTTTTTTCAAAAAATCGGTGGGAGAGAGGAGCGTCATACGACGAAACACTCGGAAAAAATGGCTCAGGCTTTCAAATCCCACTTCGAATGCCACCTGCGTGACGGACATATTTTTCGTCAGCATGATCTGTTTCGCTTTGTCGATGCGCACCTGCTGAAGATATTGGGTGAATGTACTGCCCGTAACTTTTTTGAAATACCTGCAGAAATACTGCGGGCTCATATTCGCTTTCTCCGCAGCTTGTTCAAGAGTAATCTTCTCCTGATAATTCTTTTCTATGAACAGAAAAACAGGATTCAAACGGCGGATGTCGCTGAGCCGTTTATCGTAATGGCTCGTCTCCGGCAAAAGAGCTCCTTCATAATAAAGAAGCAATTGAAGAAGAATTTCACAGAGACAGTTTTTGATTTTCAGCTTATAATGGCTTTCCTTCTGCACGTATGCCTTGTAGGCTCTCTCTATAAAGCCGAAAATGACATCGCTGTTCACACTTTCGCACGGTATGTAATTGCTGTGCGTGAAATCATAATTATAGAAAATACGGACATACTCAAAATCAAGATCGCTCTTTCCTGGTTTGTACACCAACTCGGGCAAAAAAAATATGCTTATAACGTCGATGGAATCGTGGCTGTCGGTGAGGAGCGTGTGTATCTCAGTGTTTCCCAGGACCACGATATCTCCCCGCTTCACGCGGTAATCCCTATTTCCTATTCGAAACGTGCCATTACCGTTATAAACATAGGAAATCTCGAAATAATCATGATAATTCGGAGTAAGCTGACGGTCAAAAGAAAAACGGAAACATCCGAACGTAAGAGGAAAGTCCTTTTCGAAATCGACTACATGAGCACCTTCAGAAGTAATGGAGAAGCTGGAAGACCATGGCATAAACTGGATATCTACAGAATTTCCGATAGTATTTGCTTTCTCTCCTCCTTTCATACTGCTGCTACCTCGGCCTGCATGAATAGGAACAAGACGTATAACGATACAGTAGGCAGTACATGCAAATCTACCGGCGTATTCCCTCACTCTTCCCTGTTCAAGAGACTGTCCAGCGAGCGATGCGTAGCCATAAGCGAGGTGAATACCGCATGGGAGTCCTTCAGAAATACGGAAATCCGTTCCAATGATTTGAGTCCGTCGTTCAAGGCTTCGTTCTGCTCTCGTATGGCCCCGGCGATTTCCGAAAGCGATCCACCTGCCTCGTTGACCGAATGGGAATTCTCGGAGAAATTGGTCTTTATCCATTCGAGATCCGTCTTGAAATTGTCCAGCAACGTGAGGAACGTACCCATCTGGTTGCTGATTGCACCGACCGCCGTTTCGAATTCGCTTATAGTGGCGGCGATCTCTTTCGCGAAATTGCCGGTTTGGTTCGCAAGCGTTCGCACCTCGTTCGCTATGATCCTGAAACCCTTGCCTACTTCCCCCGCCCGTGCAGCCTCTATGGATGCATTGATAGCGAGTATGTTCGTCCTGTCGGAAACATCCTGAATCTCTGCGGTTATGTTTTCTATACTCGATGATTTCGTCATAAGCTCTGCGAAAAGCTTGCTGATCTCCCGAGCATCGTCGGTGGCCAGAGTTATCTCGTCGACGCGTTGGGAAATTCCTTCCCCCATTTCGCTGTTTTTCTGGAGAATCTCCTGCATCATCGTATCTATACGTGTCGAATTGGTCGCAGTGCTTTCGCTCGTGGCGCGTATCTCCTCGAAAGCGGTTACAATGGTATCAACAGCCTCTTTTATAAGCTCTATATTCTTGTTGACGATTTCCATGGAGCTCCCCGTAATGGAGCTCAACACTATCCCTTTATTATATCCGACAAGGAACCTGGAAAGCGTACGAGAAAAATTAGAAAAATCGTCGAGTTTGTAGTTTGCCATACCTATCCTCGGTGCTTCAGCCGTAGATCGAGTCTATGAGGTCCAGCCCGCAGCGGAGTTGCTCTAACCATTGGAGAAAACGCTTCGCATGTTCTCTCGGGAATATGGCTCCGTGTTGGGGGGTCATCATATCTATATCCAAAGCGGAAACCAGTTTCACCCATTTTTTGCATGCAATGTTGCCGGTGAGGTAACGCTTGTGAAATCCTTCCATGATCTTGAGGTGTTCGTCGAAATTCTCCACGAACAGATACTGACCTCCTTCTTCGAACACTGCGGCTCCTATATCGCCGCTGAACAGTATGCGCGCGCGGGTGTCGTACAGGCAGTAGTTTCCTGTGGAATGCAGAAAATGGCTCGGTATGAAGCGCAGCTGTGCTCCGCTTGCCAGGGAAAGGGACTGTCCCGCCTGTTCTATGCCCACGATTCGGGAATTATCCACTATACCGAAGTGAGGCATGAACCGGATCCACAATCCGGATATGTATACCTTTGCCTTGGTGACGCCGAGCCACAGCGCAATGCCGGAACAGACATCTGGATCCTGATGGGAGAAAAAAATCGTATCGATTTTATCTAGATCGATGAATCTGCTCACTACTGATACGACCCTGGAAAAAAGGTGAACTCCTCCCGGATCGAGGAGGATGCCGCGTCCCTTATCCACAATGAGATACTGATTCGTCTGCACCACGCCGGCTTTTTTCTGAGAATCGGCTCCCAGCCATATATACGCATGGTGTTCATCTTCGTATAGAACCTTTCCGTTTACATCGGCACTGTCAATCATGGGTCCTCCAGATAACCTTACTCTCTCTTCGTATCATACAGCATTTGCCACCATATTACTAAGATTTTCGACAAAAACACGCTCCTTGACAAGCGCGGATTCCTGAAACAAGATGGCCTGAGGCGAAATCGCCTTCAGCGAGGAATCATGATGGAAAAGTACCGGGAACTGCGTGCGGATGAGGTGAGCATTTCCTTCACTCCGGAAGACATAGCGGCTTTGGGGGACGGAAACGGAGAGGATGAAATAATCGGTCAGCCGCGGGCGATCAAGGCGCTCAGACTCGGTACGGAGATAAAAGCGAAAGGCTACAACATTTTCGTGACAGGACAGCCTGGTACAGGAAGAAAATCGGCGATACTTTCGATGCTGAAAAATCGGAGGCCCAATTCCGAGTCTCTGAAAGACATCGCTTTTGTGCATAATTTCCGCAGACCCGAGGCACCCAGAGTACTGTATTTCCTGCAGGGCACCGCAAGCGTATTCTCCATGACTTAATAGAAACCCTCAAGACAGGCATCAAGGCGAAATTGGAAAGCGTACCTTTCAAAACCCAGCAAGACGATTTGGTGTCCGACATCGACAGGGAAGAGAATGCAGTTCTGTCGGAATTCGAAGGCAGGCTCGCACGGGATAATTTTCAAATCATCCAGTTCGAAGAGGATGAGAATCAGGGAACCGATATACTCCCCGTATATAAGGGTAAACCCACGAATTTCGAAGAGCTCCAGAGCCTTGTGAGTTCGGGAGAGCTCGACGCATCGTACTGGAATAAAACACGGGAAAATTACTACAAATACCTGGATGAAATGAGGGATCTGTTTCAAGAGTTCCGCTTGGCGAGGAAAAAACTCAATGACGAGATAGAAAAACTCAAAATCCAGGCCGTGATCCCCCTGGTAGAAGCGGAGATGGAGCACCTTTTTTCCGCATATGCGGAGCCGGGGCTCAGGGATTATCTCCAGGAGGTTCGGGAAGATATTCCTAAAAACATACATCTGTTCGTCGCCGAAGAGCCGATCAAAGACGAGTTCGGCAATCCTGCTCTCACGCGGTACGGCATAAACATCATTGTCGACAACAAGGACACCGACGAAGTGCCTATCGTGTTCGAAAATCACCCTGTGTTTACAAATCTTTTCGGAGCGGTCGAAACCCGTTTCGAAATTGGAGGCGAAAGTAGGAGCAACTTCATGTTAATCCGTGCAGGATCGCTCATCCAGGCTTCCGGTGGCTTTCTCATCCTGAGGCTCGAAGACCTCTTGCAGGAGGAAGGAATTTTCAGCTACCTGAAACGTACGATCCAGACGAGCATGGTGGAGATACAGCAGCAGCCCGGCCCTTTCAACATTCCGGGCCCTATTCTCAAACCAGAACCTGTCAAAGTCGACGTTAAGGTGATCATCATAGCGAACGAAAACCTGTACGACATTCTCTACCTTCAAGACAACGATTTTTATAATTATTTCAAGGTGACGGCGGAATTCGACTCCGTCATGGTTCGAAACGCCCAGACCACCAGGCAGTACATACATTTCATGAACAAGATAGTACAGGAAGAGGGACTTAAGTCCTTGGATCCGGAAGGCATTTGTTCCATCATCCGCTACGGAGTACGACTATCCGAGCGCAAAGACAGACTGAGCACGCGGTTTTCCCTCATAGCAGATATCATCCGGGAAGCCGATTACTGGGCAGGCAGATTAGGACTGAGTAGCATAGACGGCGACACAGTGAACCGAGCGATCGAGGAACGAAACCACATGTTCAGTCTGCCGGAGGAAAAACTGGATGAACTCCTCCTCTCAGGAGAAGTGATTCTGTCGGTCACAGGCTTATCCGTAGGCAGGGTGAACGGCATCGCGATCCATGACCGTGGCTATTACGCGTTTGCACGGCCGACCCTCATCACTGCGCGGATCGCTCCGGGCCAAGATGGGGTGATCAACATAGAAAGAGAAGCAGGGCTTTCGGGAGAGCTCCACGATAAAGGCATGTTCATCGTGGAAGGATACCTCAGAAGCACTTATGCGCAGAACTTCCCGCTGTCGATCACTGCGAGCATATGCTTCGAGCAGTCTTATCTCGAGGTAGAAGGCGACTCCGCCTCTTCAAGCGAGATCTATGCCCTCCTCTCCGCTATTGCCGAAGTGCCGCTCCGGCAGGATATAGCAGTCACTGGATCTGTGAATCAGGCCGGAGAAATTCAGGCAATAGGCGGAATAACCGAGAAAATCGAGGGATTTTACACCGTCTGCAGAAAAAAAGGATTCACTGGAACGCAGGGAGTCATCATGCCGTACCAGAATATCCACAACCTCATTCTCAATAAAACTGTGCAGGATTCGATTCGCGAAGGAACGTTCCATATATATCCAATAGCGACCATCGACGAAGGAATGGAGATACTCACCGGTATGGAAGCAGGCCGACAGGGCAAAGACGGCAGGTTCCCCCCCGGAACCCTCAACGCTCTCGTATACGCGAAGTTGAAAACCATGGCGGACAGGGTAAAAGCTTACAACGCATAAGATTGCCGGCACATAGCGGTATTTTCCTTGACATGTAGTTCCCCTTATTATACTTTTACTACATAGGAATAAAGTTCGATTCAGGTGGAAGTATGCCGACAAAAGTAGACGAAGCTCAGCTCATCCGGGCAGTGAGGAATTCGATTCCCATCACCATCAAAACCTTTACCCTGCCTCATGAAACCGAGATGTATCTGGAAGAGGTTCTGGCGGTATTCTTGCGGGAACTCGGTCAGCAGCAGATAAAAGACCAGATCGCGTACTGCATGCGCGAGCTCGCTGTAAATGCGAAGAAGGCGAATACCAAGCGCGTGTATTTCATGGAAAAAAATCTGGACATGAAAAACGAGCAGGAATACGCGGAAGGGATGAAAACATTCAAGGAAGAAACCCTCGGCAATATCCAGCATTATCTAGAACGACAGAAAGAGGAAGGCCTCTATATCAAAATAGTGTTCCACGTGAAGGATAAGAACTTCATACTGTCGATCCGCAACAATGTAGAAATATCGAAAAAGGAACAGATCCGGGTATATGACAGAATAGCCCGGTCCAGGGCCTTTACGTCGCTCGAAGAGGCGCTCTCCACCGTGCTCGACAGCTCGGAAGGAGCGGGACTCGGACTTGTCATCCTTGTGCTCATGCTGAAGAAATTGGGACTCTCGGAAGACGCGTTCGATATAGATGTAGAGAACGGAGAAACCGTAGCCCGGCTCGTCATACCCTCCGCCGACGTGCATGCGGAAAATCTCGATATCCTTTCGACCCAGCTCGTGCGCGAAATCGATGCTCTACCCCAGTTCCCGGAAAGCATCGTGTACCTGCAGAAGCTCATTAGCGATCCCGAGTCCGAGATTTCGAATATCGCGAGGCAGATCAGCACAGACCCTTCTTTGACGGCAGATCTCTTGAAAGTCGTGAATTCCGCACAGTTTATGCTGCCGAAACGCGTGGACAACATCGTGGAGGCGGTCAAGCTCGTGGGCCTGCGCGGCCTGAAAAATCTCCTCTATTCCTACGGGTCTCAGAAACTCTTAGGCGAATCTCCGGATCAGAAGAACCTCTGGGATCACTGCTACAGAGTCGCTTTTTATTCGTACAACCTCGCGAAGAATATCAAACGCAAGAAAGACCTTCTCGACGACGTATACGTGGGCGGAATTCTCCACGACATGGGGAAGATCATTTTTTCTTCGGTCCACCCCCAATTGCTCGACAAGATCCGCAACTTCTGCATAGAAAAGGGCCTCCCCGCGAAACTGTTCGAAGATCTGTCGGCAGGTTTGAATCATGCGGAACTGGGAGCGAAAATTGCATTAAAATGGAATTTTCCCGAACCGCTCGTGGAAGCGATCAGGTATCACCACGAACCCACCTTGTGCAAACATGAGTATGCGGAGATCGTATCCAGCGTGTATCTTGCGAACCAGCTCTGCGAGATGGAAACGCACGGAGCAACATTCGAGCAGTTCGAAAAAGCGATACTCGACGAATTCGGCATAACCACCGAACAGCAGCTCAAGACCATACAGGAACGCCTTTCCAAAGCTTTCGAACAGGAACGCGCAAACATGCTCTGACATCGGTACTCGAACCGCAGCGCGTTGGGTATCCCACCATGTATGCGTACACGGATACAATTTTCAAAAAACAGCTTTACAAAGGCTCCAAATAGTGATAAAAATAACGATATACCTTATCAAATCCGGTAAGGAATTGTGTGAGGAGGGATCGTATGAGACCCTTTATAAAAACGCTGTTCATGTTCGCGTGGGTGGGGGGCATGGCATTCCAGGCTTTCGCCCAACAGACGAGTTGTATAACCTGCCACACAGACGAAAAAACGCTCAAAACTCTGTTCGTTCCTCCCGAGCTCTCCGCTTCGGAAGGAGAAGGATGAGCAGGAGCTCCTCCGTCAGTTTCGGCGGAAACCATGTACAAAGGTTTTCTTGTAGATAAGACACTAGTGACCAAAGACGTTCATTTTTCCAAAGGATGCTCCTTCTGCCATAAAGGGAACGGGACTGCTTCGGACAAAGCATCGGCACACGCGGGCATGGTGAAACGTCCGTCGGACGATCCTGCAGTATGTGGAACCTGCCACGAAGGCATAGCAAAAACCTACACGCTTTCGCTCCATTACACGAACACAGGCATGAAGAACGGAATCATGCCTCGGTTTTCCGCTCAGGAAGCGAAGCGGTATAACGAAGTCGTGTTCGAACAATCTTGCAGAAGCTGCCACGCTTCGTGCGGTGACTGCCATGTCAAAGGACCGGTGATAAGCGGCATCAGCATAGGCCTTATACAAGGTCACGCTTTCGTGCGCAAGGACGAGGGGAAAACCTGTGCGGCTTGTCACGGAGGAAGGGTATATCCTGAGTTCACGGGGGAATACGGCGGAGTGCCGGATGTGCATTATCAAAGAGGTATGATGTGCATGGACTGTCACAAGACAGCGGAATTCCACGGGGATGGAAAGGCTTATCCGAACAGAAAATCCGTGGTGGGACTGCCTGCATGCACGGATTGTCATGAACCAGGATCGGAAAAGACCGAAGCGGCGCAGGAAGCACACTCCTTCCATGAAGGATTCGTGAGCTGCTACGCATGCCATACCGGCTCCCAGTACAGGAATTGTTCGGATTGCCATGTTGGCAAGGGGGCTACTTCTAATCCAGCCCTCATCCTCGGGAAGAATCCGCGAAAACCGGATGAACTCACCACCCTGCGGCTCATCCCCACCGTCCGCGATACGTTCAAAGGCGCAGGCATCGGCATGGAGAACTACGATTCCATGCCGAACTACTGGAACACTGCTGCGCATTCCATAAAAAAACGGACGGACAGAACCAGGTCGTGCGAGACCTGCCACAAGGATAAAGAATATTTCCTCACAAAAGAGATGCTCCCCAAAGGAGGATCGAAAGCGAATGAAGGATTGATATTCAAGTTTTGAATGAAAATCCTCGTTATGATATGAGAAGAGAAATGGAGGATATACGTATGAAAAAAATGCTGTTTGCAACGGTTCTGGCAGCGTTGGTGCTCGTACCCGTATCGGTATTCGCACGAAACGTCGAACCCTTCGTGTCCGGCGAATGGCTCCAAAAAAATCTTGGTAGTCCCAATCTCGTAGTGATAGACACGCGCAAGGTGGAAGACTACAAGGCCGGCCATATTCCCGGCTCCGTCAACGTGTTCTACGGCGTATGGGCCATCACCAAAGGTGAGATGAGAAACGAGCTTCCTGAACTCGATGATCTTGGTGACATCATAGCAGGCGCAGGGATCAAGGCAGATTCAACGGTCGTGGTAGTGGGACCGGCTGCCGCAGATTTCTCGTTCATCACACGGGTCGCATGGACGCTCCTCTATGCCGGCGTTGAAAACGTCGCAGTACTCGACGGCGCATGGGCCAAGTGGGCTGCGGATGGAAGGCCCGTCACAACGGATGTGCCAAAGGTATCCGCTTCCACCTTCAAGGTGAAAGCAAGAGCAGACTACTTCGCAGCGAAAGACTATGTCATTTCCAAGGTCGGAAAGACTCCGATCATAGATGCCCGCAGCCCGGATGTGTATTTCGGAGTGAACAAACAGGCTTTTGTTGCTCAGTTCGGTCATCTGTCGAGCGCAGTCAACCTTCCGAGTTCATGGATCACCACTGCCGATGGTCTGGTTCGGGACAAGGCGGAACTCGAAGCAATGGCGATATCTCTGATCAAAGACAAAAATAAAGAAGTTATCACATACTGCGATTCAGGTGTTCTGTGCACCGGCTGGTGGTATGTGCTTCACGAACTCCTCGGATATCCGAACGTAAAGAGCTATGACGGCTCATCGCAGGAAATCACAAAAGATGCGGGCGTGAAATACGTGCGTTATACCTGGCAGTGAGGAACCTGTACCTGTAAAGCCAAAGCCGCCCCCTCGGGCGGCTTTTTTATTTCAAGCCGAACTAGTTTTTCCCGTGTGGTTGTAGAACACTCTGTCGCCGAGCCTTTTTTTCAGATAGGCGAATGCATCTACTCCGCTGCAGTGGCAGACGCCGATCCTACGAACAGATTCCCTTTCGAACAACGCGACCATTTGTTCCAGGGCTTCGGGTTCTGCACCTCCGAGATGGAACCCTCCCATCACGAGGTCAATGGGAAGGCCGAACAGTTCTTTCGTCCGCTCCAGTATGTTCGATATGCCTCGGTGCGAACATCCGCTCACCACGGACACAGAATCCTTTTCCACTAATGCGACAAACAGCTCGTCTTCGAAGGTATCGGCCTTGCGCACCCCTCCTTCGAGGAGGAAAAAGTTGCGGAAATGCGTATCGTCGGTATGCACGATAGGAATATGGGAAACGAGAACGACGCCGGAGTACGGTTCGCAAGTATCAGAAACAAAGCGTATTCTCTGACGATACTCCGATGGTTCAAATCTGAGCCCTATGGAACGGTTTTTTCCGTCTATTTTTTTCATGCAGGCTTCCTGCTTGAAATACAGCGGAACCTCTCCTCCCATATCCATGAATCTCTGCACTCCGCCCGAGTGATCGTAGTGTCCATGGCTGAGCACTACGGCATCGGTGCAGGAAAGATCGATACCGAGAAGCGAGGCGTTATCCGCGAACTTCCCGCTCTGACCGGTGTCGAAGAGAATCTTCGATGATCCCGTTTCGATGAAAAGCGACAACCCGTGCTCAGCGGACAAACCTTCGCCGTACACGAGATTTTCGATAAGCGTTGTAATGCGAAAACCCATGGTCGCATCTCCTACAGACAAAAAGCGCTCGATTTATTCCTGCTGCGCATACCGAGAATATCCGCCGCTCAGGCTCCTGGCATTGGCATACCCGCGCAAAACCAGATACATGACTGCATATACGGACTGTATGCCTCCGTAGCAGTACACCACTGTCTCATGTTTTTTCGAAGGAATGAGCTCTCTGTGCCTGGAGGGAAGTTCCCGAAGCGGGCAATGGAGAGCCCCTTCTATATGGCCTGCGAGATATTCTTCTTCGCTTCTGAGATCCACTACCTTGAGATTCTCAGCGGATTTCGGCGATTTCAATCTGTCTTTCAGTTCCTCGGGCTTGATAAGGAGGGAATCTCCGGGTAGGGTTTCCAGAAACACATCTTCCGGCAATCTTCCTCCGTTCAGCGCGAGGATCGGATTGTGGCCGAACACCCTGTCTTTCACGACAAATGTGGTAAAATCCGTCCGTATGGTTTTCTGAAAGAGCAGATCGTGGCCGAGGCAAAGCCCCATGACTATGACGAAATCGACACTGCATCCGTTCAGGTAATGCGCTTGGCCGATGGGGTTACAGGATACGATCTCTTTGTGTTTTTTCATGTTAATGCGGCGTTCGCTCACCCCGTCCACGGTACACGACACCATAACTGGTTCGAACGCCGTTTTTTCGAGGTACACCTTCAGCTTTCCGGCTTCCTTTTCCATGCCGTAGCAATACGCGACCCCAATCTTGCGGTGGCCTCGGCTCCTGCAGTATTCAACTATCTCTTCAAGCCTGGAAAGTTTACCGGCCCTTCCGCCGTCCACGAGTTCCGAGGCCGTCTGTACGATCGAAGCAACTTCGCCATCGGCGTATGTTCCGATGTATTCGGCGCTCGCATCTTGGCAGGGGGAGAGCTTACGGCATCCTTTCAGCCCGCAGGCGGTACAATCCATATACCCTCGCTTCATCGAATTCCTCACGTCGCATTTTCGTAAGTATACAGATTTCTCCGACTTACCGTAAGCGTCAGTGGTCGCACACATTCTCACCCGTATGCAGTGTCCCCCTCAGATACGCTTCTGCCAGAGCCTCCGGCGGAAGCGCCTCCGCCCCGGTTATCACCGTTATCCCTTGCTCCGCGAACAGTCCTTGT
>CAZWAS010000005.1:15654-18598 GCA_964631915.1 uncultured Spirochaetales bacterium
CGCTGACACATGCCCCCTGCGATGATAAGGTTCACTCCCCGTTCCGCAAGCCAACGAGGCAAAAGACCAGGCTCATGGGGAGGGGGAATAACGTCTTTCCTCTCGACAATCGTACGAGATTCCTTGTTCACATCGATCAAGGCGAATGTTTCGGAATGTCCGAAATGCATGTTCAGCATTCCTGCGGATACCGGTATTGCAATTTTCATGACAACCTCCTCTTCTGTATGCTGTGTTCGAGCGATTCCATCCGGATGCGCTGCGGAAAGAGCGAGTATCGGTTCTATGATCTTTTCAAAGGCCTGTGCCGTCTTCGTTTTCCCATAGCGATGTATAAACGGAGTCCCTTCGTCGCATGCGATGCCGATCGAAGGGTCTATGGGTATACGGCCGAGGAAAGGAATACCGTAATCTTTGGCCATCCGCTCCCCCCCTCCGGCGCTGAATATCGCCGTGATCTCTCCACAATGGGGACAGGTGAATCCGCTCATGTTCTCCACCACGCCGAGCACGGGGATGCCGAGTTTTCTACAAAAGGAGATCGACTTTCGGACATCGATCGCCGCAACCTCTTGAGGAGTAGTGACCACAACTGCGCCATCTATATCCGCTATGAGCTGACAAACGGATAGTGGTTCATCCCCCGTCCCTGGCGGAGAGTCTACAACAAGATAGTCGAGTTCCCCCCATTCGACGTCCTTGATGAATTGCTTGATGAGCCCCATCTTCAACGGCCCCCTCCAGATAACCGCATCGTCGCCGCGTTTCAAAAAGAACCCTATGGACATGACCTTGAGGCTTCCTATCCGAAGCGGAACGAGGCATTCGCCTTCGGTTTCAACCTGCCTGTGTTCCAGCTTAAGCATGGTGGGAATGCTCGGTCCGTGGATATCCACATCGAGAAGCCCCACCTGTTTTCCGGCCAACGACAAATACACTGCAATATTGACCGCCACCGTGCTCTTTCCCACTCCACCCTTTCCGGAAAGGACGACAATTTTGTGATTGATTTTTGCAAGACGGCTTTGTATCGCCTCTTTTTCCGCAATCTCTTCCGCTTTTCCTTCGTTCATACAATCGACCGACATAAGCTCTCCCATACTTCCTTTATGCTTTCCGCGGCTATGCCGCTTCCGTATTCTACAACCGACATCCCCCGCAATTGAGCCTTCGTCACGGAGCTGTCCCACGGTATGCGACCCAGATAGTACGCTCCTGCCTCAATGGTTCCTTTTTCGATACGATCCGTCGTCTCGGGGTTCACATCCCATTTATTGACGCATACGTACGCAGCGATCCCGAAATGGCGCGCTAAATCAAGTATGCGTTTCAGATCGTGTTCTCCGGAAAGACTCGGTTCCGTCACAACGACCAATGCATCCGTCCCTGTCATCGATGCTATGACCGGGCAGCCTATGCCAGGAGGGCCGTCGACGAGTATGAATCCGCTGTTTTTTTCGCATGCGATTTTCTTCGCTTCCCTGCGTACCAGCGATACAAGCTTTCCGGAATTCTCAGCAGCAGTTCCTAACTTCGCATGGATCAGAGGACCAAACCGCGTTTCGGATACATACCATTCGCCGCAAAGGCGGTCATGAAAATCGATAGCCTGTTCGGGACAAAATCGGACGCATACGCCGCATCCTTCGCAGAGAAACGGGTCCACGGTATAACATCTGTCGCCGTGCTGCTCTGCCTCGAAGGAAAGCGCACCGAACCTGCACAGGTCCATGCATTCTCCGCAGCGGATGCAGTCATCTTTCCTGATGGCCGCCTGCTTACCGCTGTAAAAATCTTGCTTCATCACAACACGCGGGTTCAGAACCAGGCGAAGGTCGGCCGCATCCACATCGCAGTCCGCACACACTGCCTCGTGCGCCAGGGAAAAAAACGAGGCAGTCAGGCTGGTCTTCCCTGTGCCTCCCTTTCCGCTTAGTATCACGATTTCCCGCATACATTCACCATGCTTCGAAGAACGTCGTCGTATAAGGCAGCGAACAGTTTTCGCATATTCGAAACCGCACAAATTATTTCGCCGCGGGAATACAATTCCGCAATGTGCCGGTCCTCCGGTATTCGTGCCAGTATTCGAAGGCCTTCCTCCCTGCAATATGCTTCCACGCGATCGTCCCCCGCATCGCAGCGGTTTATTACCACCCCGAAAGGCAAGGACAATTCCCGCATAGTTTCCACTGCGAGCATGAGGTCGTTAAGCCCGAATGGTGTGGGCTCGGTGACAAGGAGTACATAATCGCTGCCACGAACAGCAGTGATAACAGAACATGATGTTCCCGGTGGGCAGTCGACGATCGTGAAAATATCAGGTTTCGCATATCGTTTCACCGCACGTATAACAGGAGGCGACATGGATTTTCCCACCAGCAGCTTGCCTTCGACGAATTCCACCCGACCCCGTTTACCGATAACAATATCGCCTATCGGTTCCTCTCGTTCGGTAATGGCTTCGGAAGGGCAGACCCGTGAGCATCCGCCACAACTATGGCAGAGTTCCGGGAATATGAGGGGTTTCTTTTTTAAAAGAACAATGGCATTGAATTTGCATAGGTCCGCACAGCGACCGCATGAAGTGCATAACGATTCGTCCACCTGAGGTACCGATATATTCACACTTTCGCTGTGCGAAACGATAGGCCGTATGAAAATATGTGCGTTCGGCTCCTCAACATCGCAGTCGAGCAGGCGGACGGGAGGTTCGGCGCACACAGCAAGCGATACGGCAACCGTCGTCTTGCCCGTCCCGCCCTTCCCGGAAGCTACGGAAAGCATCATACCCAATGCGCCTCTACATCCGAACCCGTTGCAGCTTTCAGGGAACCTGTCTTGAATTCTTCAATCACCATGCGGAGCGGTTTCTCTTCCGCATGGTAGACGGCAATGCCGCATTCTTTTAGTATCCGGAAAGCTTTCGGCCCGCAGTGTCCGG